>JAEINX010000037.1 GCA_016342645.1 Bacteroidales bacterium
ATTGAATTTTATCAAAAAGCAATTTTAATTAGCGAGAAAATTGGTGACAAATGGGCAATTGCAAATACATCCCGAAATATTGGAAAAATTTACCTTGAAGAATATAATTATACAAAAGCACTAAATTATTTAAATACAGCCTTAAATATTGCAAAAGAAATTAGATCATATGATTTACAAAAGAGTATATTCAGATCACTTTCTGAAGTATATTATGCGAAAAATGACCATAAAAAATCCCTTGAATTTTTTCAAAAATACTCTGATATAAAAGATACTGTCTTTAAAATCGAACAAGATCGTAAATATACGATTTCCGAACTAAAACATGAAATTGAGAAAGAAGAAAAGGGGAATCGTTTATTGCAAAACGAACTTCAAATTGAAGAATTAATGAATTCAAGGCAAAAAAACCTTCAGGGTGTTATCATATTAGCTGCACTCCTTATTTTGGTTTTGCTTTTCTTTACAGTTATCAGGTATAAATCAAAAATAAAAATCAACAAACTTCTAGCTGATAAAAACAAGGAGATAGAATTAAAAAACAATGAACTTCTGTCGTTTAACGAAAAACTTGAAGAAAATATATCTATTCGAACCAAAGACCTTCAAGAAGAAATTGAAGAAAGAAGAAACACTGATGTTAAACTGAAAATAGCCCTTAAAAAAGCCGATGAAGCCAACTATTTAAAAAATGCCTTTCTTGCAAACATGAGCCATGAAATCAGAACTCCCTTAAATGGAATTATTGGATTCTCAAGTCTTTTATTAACAGAATTATCTATCCTCGAAAATGAGGAGTTATACGAATATGCAAAAGGAATACAAAATAGCGGTGACAGGCTTCTACATCTACTAAACAATATCATTGACATCAGCCGTATCGAAGCAAACGATCTGGAACTATCATTAAAACCCTGCTCTATTCCCAGAATTGTTAAAAGTGTTGTTGCTCTCTACACATTTAAAGCAAATGAAAAAGGGCTTACATTGAATGTGAAATCTGAGGATGTTCCCGAAGCAATTGCCGACGAAACCAATCTAAATAAAGTATTAACGGATATTATAGATAATGCAGTAAAATATACTGAAAAAGGATTTATAAATATCTTAACAGAATATGACTCGGACAAGAGTAGAATAATAATAAGGATTAAGGATACCGGAATTGGTATTGATCCTTCGTATAAGTCTCATATTTTCGAGGCTTTTAGACAAGAAAGTTTAGGATATTCCAGAACATATCAAGGAGCAGGATTAGGATTGCCTTTAGCTAAAAAAATCATTGACATGATGGGAGGCCAAATTGATGTTGAATCTGAAAAAGGAATTGGAACAACAGTAACCTTGTACTTGGATGAGTCGGGTAAAAAAACTGAAATCAAAGCACCTGAAAAAACCGAGATAAAACCTTCGATTATTAGTACTCTGGAAAAAGTCCCCGAACTCTTTCTCGTCGAAGATGACCGAATGAATAGACTTGTTTTAAGAAAAATGTTAGATAAATTCGCGAAACTTGTAGTAGCAGTAGATGGCGAGGAAACATTAAAGTTGATTGAAAAATATTATAACGAAAATAAAATATTCGAGCTGATGCTTTTTGATATTAATTTACCGGCCCCTTGGGATGGTATTTTATTAATGAAAGAAGTCAAAAAACGATGGAAAGAGTACAGAAAAATCCCTTTTGTGGCGCAAACAGCTTATGCAATGTCGGGTGATAAAGAAAGATTGTTGGAAGCCGGATTTGATGATTATATTTCTAAACCGGTTAATCAAAATACACTTATTTATTCTATCAAAAACCAACTTAAAAAAGTCGAAGAATTGAAATAAGAAATCAATAAACATACTTGATTATTGCTAATTATTAATAAAACAGGCCAATTATTATCTTTTATTTTTTGTTATATTGGTTTTTTGTTTACATTTGTTGCCTTGTTTTACAGATTTTGGAAAGTAAATTATAATTTAGAACAAATATTAAATTCAAATATTATATAAGTTTCACTATTAGTATGTTTTACATATTAGGCATAGTTGTTGCAATTAAATTAATAAAAGAGTAAAAGTAACAAATGAACTTAAAGCCAACATATCAGGAATTAGAAGAAAAGATTAACAATCTTGAGCAAGAAGTTCAAAAAATGCATAAGGGTATTAAAATCAATAATAACATTGAAAACCAATCATCTAATTTGATTTCGCAAAATAAAGATTTATTAGGAGATAAGAATATGTTGGAACTGATTTTGAACACTATCCCTTATTATGTATTCTGGAAAGATAGAAATTATATTTACCAAGGCTGTAATAAAAACTTCGCAAAATCAGCAGGCTTTTCCAACCAAAATGAAATAATTGGAAAAACCGATTACGAATTAAACTGGAATATTGGTAAAGCAGAAAAATATCGTGAGTCTGACAATCTGATAATGAGCACTGATTCACCTCTATTGAATATTAGTGATTCTGTTTTATTAGATAATGGTGAAGTTAAATATTTTGAAATAAACAAAGTTCCTCTACATGACAATAATGGAGATGTCGTTGGTGTTTTAGGTACTGTTTCAGATATTACTGATCAAAAGAAAACAGAAAACGAACTCCTTCAGGCAAAACGAATTGCAGAAGCAGCTACACAATCCAAATCTATTTTTCTGGCAAATATGAGCCATGAAATTAGGACTCCAATGAATAGTATTATTGGCGTTATAAACATTCTTCTCCAAACTGACTTAACCGCTGAACAAAAAGAATATGTTGATATAATAAATATTTCAGGAAATAATCTTTTGACAATAATTAACGATATACTTGATTTTTCAAAAATTGAAGCTGATCAGATTAAATTAGAAAATATTAGGTTTAATATTCGTGAGGAGATAAATAATATTATAAAATTATTATCTATAAAAGCAATCGGAAAAGGCTTACAACTATCAGCAAAAGTTTACAAATCTGTTCCCGAATGGGTCAATGGTGATCCTGTACGATTTAAACAAATAATTACAAACCTTGCTAATAATGCTTTAAAATTTACTAAAGAGGGAAGTGTAACAATT
Organism: Bacteroidales bacterium; assembly: GCA_016342645.1. Classification (GTDB taxonomy): domain Bacteria; phylum Bacteroidota; class Bacteroidia; order Bacteroidales; family JAEINX01; genus JAEINX01. The sequence goes on from JAEINX010000037.1 coordinate 3,066, forward strand.
GAAGCAGAAACTATTGAAGAAAGAAACGAAACATTTACACTTAAATTTAAAGTAGTTGATACCGGAATTGGAATATTAGAAAGAGAAAAGCAACATCTTTTTAAAACCTACTCACAATTAGAAGACTCAACCTCTCGAAAATATGGCGGAACAGGTTTAGGCCTCGCTATATCAAAAAAATTATCTCACCTGATGGGTGGTGAAATTGGAGTTGAAAGTGAAATTGGAGTTGGGTCAACATTTTGGTTTACAATCGTTTTGGAAAAACCTTCGGAAATAGAATCTAAAGCAGATTATAAAATATCACAAACTATTGATCCACAGTCTAAGCCATTATCAGTTTTGCTTGTTGAAGATAACTTGCTTAATCAAAAATTTGCAAGTGCTACATTAAGAAAGCAAGGACACAAAATTGATATTGCTGAAAATGGAAAAATTGCAATTGAGAAGTTCGAGAAAAATGAATACGATTTGATTTTAATGGATATTCAAATGCCTATTATGGATGGAATTACTGCCTCAAGAAAAATTAGAGAAATTGAAGATGAAAGAAATTCCAAAGACAAAGTAAAAATTCTTGCTGTAACTGCTTACGCCATGGAAAACGACAGGCAAAAATGCCTTGATGCAGGAATGAATGAGTACCTGACCAAGCCTTTCAAACCGGATGAGTTGTGTAATATGATCAACAAATTAAAATTTTAATTGATAATATTAAAGTCATCTGGATACAAAATAATATTGTGGAGCTGCGGGGATTCGAACCCCGGTCCAAACAAGTAGCCAAAGTGTTTTCTACATGCTTATCCTTTAATTAATTGTCGTAATCAAGCAGGCAAAAGGCAAACCAACCAAATTCTTATCCTCTAAATTTTTCGCTTTGTCATCAAGGAACTAACAAAACTATCTCAACATTTATGATGCTTCGATCGCGACACAGTTGAGAAAAGTTTCGCGGGAAGCAGATAGCTGCCTAATCTTCCTGATTAAGCTGCCAATCTATAATTATTATTTTCGCCATTTATTGGCTATTGTGAATTAAGTTTTTACCTAAAAGGCATCGCAAAGGAACGAGCTATATTCACAACGCTCGACATGCTTTCAATTTCACTTACATGCTGTCTAATCCATTCAACCCCAAAAAATCAAAGAACTAATTTCTTTAAAATTATTCAAATTTAGTGCCACTAATTAAAAATGATGGCAAAAATACAAAAAAAATAATAATTGTGTTTATTGTTTTATATAAATGAGTTAATTTTACACAAAATTTTATATTATGAAACAAACATTAATCTGGTCAGTAATTCTAATTCTAATTATTTCTTTATATGCTTGTTCTGATGATGGCAAGGTAACAAAAGATGAAATCACTTATCGTAATCAATTAGTATTTTACGAAGGAAAACCTTATACCGGAGTTGTTTACGACTTTTTTGAAGATGGAAAAACTCCGCGATCGGAAATTTCTTTTAAAAATGGAAAATTAGACGGAAAAACATTGGAGTGGTATGAAAATGGCCAAATGAAAGGTGAGGGTAATGCAAAAAATGGTGTAGCTGATGGTAAAAGCATATATTGGTATGAAAATGGGAATAAAATGGGTGAAGAAAATTACCGTGATAACAAAAAACATGGAAAATTTACTATCTGGTTTGAAGATGGAAACATTAAGAGTGAGACAAATTACACTAATGATAAAGTAAACGGTCTTTCAACAACGTATTATCAAGATGGAAGTAAACAAAGTGAAATAAATTACATTAGAGGCCGGCAAATAGGTACTGTAAAAGTCTGGGATAAGGAAGGAAATATTACTTTTGAAGATTATACTCCAGCGAGCACCGAAAATCCCGCAGCTTCTAAAAAGGAAGAAAAGTAATTTTTCAAACATAATTTCTTAATTGGGTGTAATAAACTCCTAAAATTAGGTTTTGATGATTCGGAATTATAAAATACATGAATCTCAAAAGAAAATAATTGTAAATAAAATTTTTCTTTTATAATCATAGAATTCTATAAAACAAGGCAATCAGCTATCAATTCTGAAAAAAATTTAATAAATTTTATTGATCTTGAAAAATGGCTATTTTTGCCGGTCAATAATAAATTATGCTTTCTGTTAATAATATTTCCGTGCAATTTTCAGGATCACCTCTTTTTGAGAGCGTTTCTTTTATTATTAATAAAAAGGATAGAATTGGATTGGTCGGTAAAAACGGTTCGGGCAAAACTACAATCTTAAAAATAATTTCAAAACTTCAAAAAGCTGATTCCGGTGAAGTTGCCGTTCAAGGCAATGTTTCAATAGGTTACCTGCCACAGGAAATGAAAATTTCGAGCAATAAAACAGTTTATAATGAGGCATTAGAGGCTTTTTCCGATATTTTATTTCTTGAGAGAAAAATTCAGAAGCTATCTGTTGAAATTTCTGAACGAACAGATTATGAATCGGATAATTATTTAAAATTAATTCAAAACCTAACAGAAGCAAACGAAAATTTTGATAATGTTGGAGGACATAAAATTCATGGCAATACCGAAAAAGTGATTTTAGGTCTGGGTTTCAAACGCAATGAGTTTAATCAAGACCTGAACACATTTAGCCGAGGCTGGCAAATGAGAGTCGAGCTTGCAAAGATATTATTGAGCATGCCCGATATTATTCTTCTCGATGAGCCAACTAACCACCTTGATATTGTTTCTATTCAATGGCTTGAGGATTTCCTCGAAACATATCCGGGAGCTGTTGTAGTTGTTTCGCACGATAGAGCTTTCCTTGATAATATTACAAAACGAACAATAGAGATTTCAAACGGCAAAATTTATGATTATAAAGCTTCGTATTCGGAATATATTTTGTTGCGAGATGAACGCATAGAAAACCAGGAAGCGACTGCAAATAATCAACAAAAACAACTTAAACAAGTAGAACGATTTATTGAAAGATTTCGCTATAAATCAACCAAAGCTAAGCAGGTTCAATCAAAAATAAAATTGCTTGAAAAAACCGATATTGCCCAAGTTGATGAACTTGATAATTTGTCGATAAAATTTCGCTTCCCTCCCGCTCCCCATTCCGGTAAAATTGTTTTGGAAGCTAACAGCATTAAAAAATATTTTGGTAAGAAAGAGATTTTTTCTGATGCCAATTTCACAGTAATTAAAGGTGAAAAGATAGCTTTTGTGGGGAGAAACGGTGAAGGAAAATCAACAATGTCGAAAATAATTGTCGGTGATTTGGATTATGAAGGAAACCTGAAAAGAGGCCAAAATGTAAAAATCGGATACTACGCACAAAACCAGGAAGAACTCCTCGATGAATCAAAAACTGTTTTCCAGACAATTGATGATATTGCTGTGGGCGATATAAGACCAAGGATCAGAGCTATTTTGGGAGGTTTTTTGTTTAGTGGCGAAACAATAGACAAGAAAGTGCAAGTTTTATCAGGAGGAGAAAAGTCAAGATTGTCGCTCGCAAAATTGTTATTAACGCCTGTTAATCTGCTCGTTCTTGATGAGCCTACAAATCATCTTGACATTCATTCAAAAGATATTTTAAAAAATGCTTTGCTGCAATTCGAAGGTACATTAATAATTGTGTCACACGACCGCGATTTTCTGCAGGGATTGACCGATAGGGTATTTGAATTTAGAAATAATCGCTTAAGCTATTATCCCGGAGATATTTATGACTTTTTGGAATCAAGAAAACTAAGATCATTAAAAGAATTAGAAAATAAAGAAAAATCTAAAAATAAATCCACGAGAGATTCGGTTTCCGAAAATAAAATTAATTATGAAAAACGCAAGGCAACTGAGCGTGAAATAAGAAAACTATCTAACCAAATCAAGAAATCGGAAAAAGAAATTGAAAGGCTTGAAAATGAAATTAACACAATTGATAAATATCTTGCCAATCCCGAACAATTTAAATCAGAGCTTGAAAATAAAGATGTTTTTAAATCCTATGAAAATTTCAAGTTAAAATTGGATGAGGAAATGAAGACTTGGGAAGAACTTCATTCGAAGCTTGAAAAAACTCAAAAAAGTTAGGTAATATATTTTATTATTTTTCGGAATTGTCTGAAAATTTGAGTTTTATTTCAGATATTTTTAATATTGAACAATGATTAACGATTTTTCAGATTACCTTTGCCTTCTCATTAGTTTCTCAGCAAACGATGATAAAACTTTCTTGTTTTCATCCTTAACACTAATCGAATTCAAGTTTTCAATGGCTTTTAGAAAGTAATTTTCCATTTCAATTTTAGCGAGTTCATCAATTTTAAGCTTTTTATAAATCTCAGTAACTGAATTGATTTTCTCGTTTTCATCGAAATCGGTGTTTGCAAAAAAATGCTTTAATTTATTGAGGTCATCATCACTAGCTAATTCCATAGCTTTCAGAAACAAATATGTTTTTTTATTGGAAATAATATCGCCACCACTCTTTTTTCCAAATTTTTCTTCATCTCCAAAAGCATCAAGTAAGTCATCTTTAATTTGAAAAAGCATGCCTATATTTATTCCGAAATTATAAAGATAATCGGCATCTTGCTCATTTGCATTTCCAATAATAGCTCCAATTTTTAAACTTGCAGCCAATAGAACAGCAGTTTTTAAGCGAATCATGTTCAAATACTCACTAATTGAAACCTTGCTTTGTTTCTCAAAGTTCATATCGTATTGTTGCCCTTCACAAACTTCTCGGGCGGTTTTGCTCATTACCCAGAAAACTTTGTTAGAATACTTTGAATCGGTTTGCATAAGATATTCATAAGCTAAAACAAACATTGTGTCGCCTGAAAGAATAGCAATATTTTGATTCCATTTTTTGTAAACCGTTTCTTTTCCACGTCTTATCGGTGCATTATCCATGATATCGTCGTGCAGAAGTGTGAAATTATGAAACAATTCTATTCCGATTGCCGGATTAATTGCATTTTCAATTATGCCTTCAAAAAGATCGCAGGCAAGCAATGCTAATACAGGCCGCAATCTTTTACCACCTAAAGAGAAAGTATAAGAAATTGGTTTATACAATTCAATTGGTTGTTTATCAAACTTCTCTATAGCTAAGCGTTCATTAAATAATTCCTGAAAATATTTAATCGAGTGCATTGGATTTATCTTTAGATTTTAATTTCTAAAACCACTAATGGTATTGCGTTTAATTTATAAGTTGTCAACTAATTTTGAGTTATTTATTGCATGCTATTTGTAAACCAATATTATGTTTATTTATATTAAAAAAATATTATTTAAAGATCAAGCAAATAAGATCCATACCCGCTTTTTAAAAACGGTTGAGCGGCTTCAATTAATTGTTTTTTGTTGATATAACCCATTCTAAATGCAATTTCTTCAATACAACCGATTTGTTGTCCTTGTCTGTTTTGAATAACTTCAACATATTGTGAAGCCTGAAGCAACGATTCAAAAGTACCTGTATCTAACCATGCTGTTCCACGGCTCAGCTTTCCAACTTTTAATTTACCTTTTTCAAGATAAACTCGATTAACATCAGTAATTTCATATTCGCCCCGAGCACTTGGTTTAATATTTTTTGCAATTTCAACAACAGAATTATCGTAAAAATATAAACCGGGAACAGCATAATCTGATTTGGGCTTTTTCGGTTTTTCTTCAATTGAAATTGCATTATTTTTCTCATCAAATTCAACAACACCATATCTTTCGGGATCGTTAACATGATAAGCAAACACAACTCCTCCGTCAGGATCATTATTTTCTATAAGAATATCCTGAAAACCACTTCCATAAAAAATATTATCACCCAAAATCAAAGCCACTTTATCATTACCGATAAACTCTTCTCCCAGCACAAATGCCTGGGCTAATCCGTTCGGATTTTCTTGAACCTTGTATTTAAATGAACAACCAAGCCTTTTCCCATCACCTAATAATTTTTCGAAATTCGGTAAATCGTATGGTGTTGAAATAATAAGTATCTCAGAAATCCCAGCCATCATTAAAACCGATAAAGGATAATAAATCATTGGCTTATCATAGATTGGCATCAATTGTTTACTAACAGCAAGTGTTAATGGATGTAATCTTGACCCGGCTCCACCGGCGAGAATAATTCCTTTCATAATTTAAATTTTTGATTTAAGAATTAAGATTTTTGATTTTATTTTTATTTATTTTAAGCAATTCCTCTTGTATCAATTCCTTCAATTTCAAGGTCGTTTAATTCAATATCATCTTCTTCATCAAATATTTCCAACAAAGGTTCTTTAAAAGATTTTGTTGTTATTCGTTTATCTAATGTTAACAGCAACGAAGGTAAAATAAATAAATTAGAAAACAAGGCTATAAGTAAAGTAAATGCAACTAAATATCCCATTGCTTTGGTTCCTCCAAAAGATGAAAGCGTGAAAATTGCAAAACCAAAAAATAAAACCACCGAAGAATATATCATCGAATATCCGGTTTCTTTTAACGCCAAAATAACCGATTCTTTTATTTTCCAGTTATTTAATTTCAACTGTTGCCGATATCTCGAAAGGAAATGAATAGCATTATCAACCGAAATACCAAGTGCAACGCTAAAAATCAAAATCGTTGAGGGTTTTATTGAAATTGCAAAATATCCCATCATTCCGGCTGTCATCAGTTGTGGAATCAGGTTAGGAATTAATGAAATTCCCACCATTCGTATTGATGTAAATAAAAGTGCCATTAAAAGAGAAATAACAATCAAAGCAAGTAACAAGCTTGTCATAAGATTTTTAACGAGATAATTTGTTCCTTTTAAAAAAACAACACTCGTTCCGGTGATTTTTACTTCATATTTTTCAGGTGGAAAAATCGAATCAATTCGCGGCCGTAATTCATCCGTAATACGTTTTATGTCTTTCGTTCCAATATTTGCCATCTGAACGCTTATTCTTGTGGTTCTTAAGCTAGTATCAATAAAACTATTTAATATTGTTTTTTTACTTCCATCCATTTTCGGGACATACTTCATGATGAAGTTTTTTTCCTGATTATTTGGAAGATTATACATTTTAGGATTTCCATTGAAAAATGCTTGTTTAGAAAATTTCACAACTTCGGCAATTGATAATGGCTTTGAAAGCTCAGGATATTCTGATAATATTTTCTGGAGTTTATCTATTTTCTTTATTGTCGATAATTTCAAAACACCCTTTCTTTTTTTTGTATCAATAGATATTTCAAGAGGCATCACTCCTTTAAAATTATCTTCAAAAAACAATAAATCAACATATAACGGATGATCATGAGGAATATCATCAACTATGTTTCCGGTGGTTTTCAGTTTTGTGATCCCAAAAACTCCAATAGCGATAACTATTAATGCCGAAACGAAAACTATATTTCGATGGTTTAAAACAATATAAACAATTTTATCTATTATTTTGCTTACCAAACTATTTTCCAAATGCTTTGTAAAACGTTTTTTTGGCGGTGGCATATAGCTGAAAAATATGGGAATTAAAAAAAGCGAAAGAAAATAAACAAAAATTATGTTTATTGAAGCTACTATTCCAAATTCAACGAGAATTTTATTTCCGGTTACTATAAAAGCAGCAAAACCAACTGCTGTTGTTGCATTTGTCAAAAAATTGGCACTTCCAATTCTGTGAACAATTCTTGAAAGGGATTTAACTTTATTGCCATGGGCACGAAATTCGTTATGATATTTATTTAGTAAGAAAATGCAATTTTCAACCCCAATAACAATTAATAATGGCGGGATTATGCCTGTTAAAATTGTGATTTTATAACCGAGAAGTGAAATCGTTCCAACTCCCCAAATTACACTTATTATTACAATAAGGATCGGAAAAATAACAGCTTTAAAAGATCGAAAGAAAATAAATAAAATAATTGCAGTAATTATCAAAGCCATGTAAACGAAAAACAAAAGCTCGTCTTCAACCATTTTTGAAGTTATGGTTCTGATATATGGCAATCCGGAATAATGGACTTTAACTTTATGGTTCTTGCAAAACTTCTCGACTGTATTTTTTATGTCATAAATTAATGCAACTCTGCTTTTTGTATTTAATCTTTCTTTATCCAGAGTAATTGCCATCAAAGTTACATTGGTTTTATTGTTGTAGAGCAAACCTTCGTAAAATTGTAATGATTTTATTACTTTTTTTAAGCTATCTAATTCTTGCTGGCTTTGTGGAGATGAGGGAATAACGATATTAAAATCGAATTTTTTAAGGCTATCGTTTTTCACAAGGTGATATAATTTTGCAACCGAAAGTACTTCTTCTACTCCATCAATTTCTTTTAAAGTGTAGGTAAGATTATACCAATCATTGAATTTCTCAAGTTCGTAAAGGTTTTTATCTTGAATACCAACAAATAAAACACTTCCATCTTCACCGAATTTATTTTTAAATTCATCATAAATTAAACTTGTAGAATCTGTGGCAGGTAACATCTTTGCCATTGTATAAGATAACTCAACATGCATTGCCTGATAGGCCATGAAAATAGTTATTAAGCCAATTATTATTAAATTAACAAATCTGTTCCTTAATATTATTCTAACTAAATATTTCCACATTATTTAAAAATAAAATCATATTTTTGATTAAAAAAACACAAAGATAACATCATGTTAATATTTGGAAAGGTTTTTGTTAAAAATAGTAAAAGAAAAAATAAGAATATCGCATTGTAAATTAAAACTAATTAGAATGAATCAAAAAGTGGGTAATTCAATCAAATACTTTAATAAAAAAGAGAAAGATTTGAAAAAAAGAAGCATTTTTAGTAAAAGCAATAATCACAACTCTTTATTTATCCTTTTTTTACCAATAATAATTTTTTTCTTGTTAATTGGATCATGCTCCTCCCCTGTTCATCTAATCCAAAAAGGTGATTCTTCGAAAGCAGTTGAGGTTCTTGTAAAGCGATTGCTCAGAAATCCAAACCATGAAAAAAGTATTCAATCTCTTACTCAAGCCTACCAAATTGCCAACCAAAAAGATGACGATAAAATTAAATCATTGAAAATTTCGGGACAACCGGATATTTGGTATGATGTTTATTTACATTATTCCGATTTACAAAAACGACAACAACTCGTTCAAACTCTTTCACCTGAAATTCTTACCAAAATAGGATTTGAGCAAAAAACCTACGACAGCGATATTGTTCAAGCAAAACAAAAAGCTGCAACATATTTATATGCTCATGCTAAAATGTTGTTAGAGAAAAACGAATTGGAAAGTGCAAGGCAAGCATATTCGGAACTGGAAAAAGTTAAAGATCTTTTTGCCGATTATAAAGACACTGATGCCTTGATGAGACAAGCAATAATAATTGGAACGAATTATGTTTTATTCAAAGTTGAGAATAATACATATATGCCTTTTCCACCTCCACTTGATAATATTTTATCAAATATTAGTTTATCGGAATTGGATAAGCGATTCGTCAATTACGATACACGAAGAGTTGTAGGACGAAACTATGATTATGTAATTCAGCTTGAGGTTCAGAACATTTCTGTTTCTCCCGAGCATGATGACAAAAATCATTTCACAGAATCAAAAAAAGTTCAGGATGGATGGGAATATGTTCGAGATAAAAGTGGAGAAGTAGTTAAAGATAGTACCGGAAAAGTTATTGAAGTGCCAAAATACAAAACTATTAGTTGCTATGTTACTGAAATACATCAATCAAAATCGGCAAATATTTCCGGTTATTTAAATTATATTAATGAACATAATAATCAAATGATAAACAGTACTCCTGTTAGTGCAAAATCGGTTTTTCATCATGTTTCTGTAATTTGCAATGGGGATATGAGTGCATGCAGTGAGGAAACTCTTTCACTTGTCGGAAGCAACGTTGTTCCATTTCCTCCGAATATTGAAATGATTATGGACGCAGGCCGAAAACTTAAAGAGGTTGTAAAAAATACAATTTGGAGTGATAATTATTTGATTGAATAAGGTTGGGAATTAAGGGATTAACAATTATATCTTTGATGAATTAGTGATTTTTTTGTTATTCAGTGGTTATTTAATTGTCATTAGATAGGTTTTGACAGAAACTCAACAAAATTCCATACAATTACTTTTGATTATTAAAAATCCATTACTTTTGCTTTCGATTTAAGAAATAATATGCTGGAGAAAAACAGAAAAGTTTTAATTATTGATACTAATCACGAAATTCTTATTCGGGAACTCACAAAAAACGGCTTTCAATGTGATTACTTTGAGGGTTTTACCCGAAATGATTATCATTCAATTATTGGCAACTATTTTGGGGTTATCATAAGAAGTAAAATTAAATTTGATAAAGAAATTCTCGAAAAAGCAAAAAATCTGAAATTTATTGGAAGAGTTGGCGCTGGAATGGAAAATATTGATGTTGATTTAGCAAAAAGCTTAGGAATTACTTGTTTTAATGCCCCCGAAGGAAATAGAGATGCTGTTGGCGAACACACTCTTGGCATGCTTTTGATGTTGATGAACAAACTTTTAAAGGCCAATCGTGAGGTTAGAAACGGAATCTGGCTTCGAGAAGAAAACAGAGGGCTTGAAATAAAAGGCAAAACAATTGGGATTATCGGTTATGGAAACATGGGTAGTGCTTTTTCTCAGCGTTTATCAGGTTTTGAAGCCAATGTTATTGCATATGATAAATATAAAAGCGGATATTCAGATGAGTTTGTAAAAGAAACCAATATGGAAGAAATTTATTCTGAATCTGATATTTTAAGTATGCATGTACCTTTAACTGATGAAACAAGGTTTTTGCTAAATAATGAGTATTTTAATAATTTCAAAAAAAACATATTTGTAATAAATACTTCTCGCGGAAATATTTTAAAAACCGATGACTTGGTTAATAACCTTAAAACCGGTAAAATTTTAGGGGCTGCATTAGATGTTTTGGAATATGAAAAGCTTTCGTTTGAAAATATTGATACAGAGAAATTACCCGAATCTTTCAAATATCTCATTGCATCCGATAAAGTTGTTTTAAGCCCACACATTGCCGGCTGGACCATAGAATCGAAATACAAATTGGCAAAAGTAATGGCAGAAAAAATAATTAATAAATTTGGAGTATAATGAATTGATATTAGAGATTTTATTTTCAGCCGAGTTTCTAATTTCCAATTCTTGAGAAATAAAAAATATTAAAACAAAAAATAAACACATGAAACAAAAATCAAAAATATTTAAAGGTAAAACCCTTGCTATTCTTTCAGGCGGTGGCGATACTCCTGCAATTAATTCAAGTATAGAATCAATTAAAAACAGAGCCTCATTACTTGGTTTTAAGGTTTATGGAATCCGTCAGGGATGGAAAGGCCTTCTCGGCAATGGCGACATTGTTGATTTGTCCAATCAGGCTTACAACGGATGGTACGGGGGAACAGCTTTACGTTCAAGCCGAACAAACCCTTTTCCATCAAAGAAGAATCCTGAAAACAGAGTGCCTCAGATTTTACAAAATCTTAAACGTTATAAAATTGATGTTTTAGTTACAATCGGTGGTGATGATACTAACGGTGCAGCAAAACGTCTTTATGAAACTGAAGGAATTCCGGTAATAGGTTTTCCAAAAACAATAGATAATGATCTCAGGACAAGAACAATGCATTACTATAAAGGCAAGGAAATTGAAGCTGTGCTTTGTCCGGGGTTTCCTTCAGCTGCACGAGCGATAACCGAATTTACGGCAAATATTAAAACTACTGCTGAGTCGCATTCAAGAATAATTGTCCTTGAGGTTATGGGACGTAATGCCGGATGGCTCACCGGAACTGCAATATTCGGAAGTGCTGATATGGCTTTAGTTCCTGAGTTTGAAATAACCAAAGAAAGAAAGGACTTCTTCCTGGAAACAGTGAAAGAAGCATACATGGATTCAAAAAAGAAAACTTTAATAATTCCTGTTTCTGAAGGAGTAAGATGGTATGACGATATAAGTGGAAAAGTTGATGTAGTTTATGCAAGTTCCGAAGTTGATGAATACGGCCATCCAAGATTTGGAGGGATTAGCGGTGTTATTGCATCTGAAATTTCAAATAAACTTGGTATTGAAGCCAGAGCACAAATAACAGGTTATTATGCTAGAGCCGGTACGTGCAGAAAATACGACAGACGGCTAACTGAAACACTTGCTGATAAAGTAGTTGATTTGTTGCTAAGAGAAGATTATGGGCAAATGCCTGTTATGAAGAAAATTGTTTCTTTCCCTGAACTTGAGGAATATAATACAACAAGTATTGACATGGGAGATATTGGAAATCGTCCATTACCTGATGTTTATTACGATGTTGAAAAATTTCGATTCACGGATGCCTACATAGATTTCTTATCAAAAATTTTAAAACGCCAGCGATATGAAGATTTTGAATATGATTTTCCGGTGGTGATTCCATAGACTTAATAATAATATGAAAAAAAATATTGATTCAAAGCATTTCTACCTGCTTTTTCATCCGGGCTTTATACGCGTTGATATTAATATTATTTTTTACATCTGATTATTTTCAGAAAGGGAAAACAGGGGTTTAGCTCCTAAAGATCATTGTATCACTCATTCAAATCAGTCTGGTCTGTTAAAACCGGAGTAAAATAAGTGTCATTTATTGATACTTTAAAAAAAATCCAGATTTAATCAAATTGTTTCAATAACTCATAAAATATATGCCATATTTTATGAGCCATGTATTATAATATTTTTGACATAAAAAATCTCAAAGTTTTTGAAATTCTTATAGGTTCAAGAGGAATTTCCAGTAGTAATTCCATAGAAAATTAAAATCCATTGTTTGTTTTTCTAATAATTTATTAGATCAAACTCTGAATCAAGGAAAATACTTATTTAACAAGTTCATATCCTTTATTTTTCCCTTTTTCAATCGCCGGAATTCCCTTTTCCATCCAAACAGGTATGGGAGCATTTTTTAAATAATGGTTGAAAAATTGCAACATTCTGATACTTAAATCTTCACAATCGGCTCTACGCGAAAGATTATGTGGAGCACCATTATATGTAAGCATCCAAGCCGGTTTGTTCAACCTGCGAAGAGCAACAAATAATTCAATGCCCTGATACCATGGGACTGCACCATCATTGTCGTTATGCATTATCAATAAAGGTGTTTCTATTCTATCGGCATAAAAAACCGGTGAATTTTCAATATAAAGATTTGTTTTATCCCAAAGGGTTCCCCCGATTCGGCTCTGGCTTTCTTCATATTGAAACATCCGACTCATGCCCGAACCCCATCTGATTCCCCCATAAGCACTTGTCATATTGCTGACCGGAGCACCGGCCATCGCAGCTTTGTAGAAATTTGTTTGGGTCACTAAATATGCAACCTGATATCCGCCCCAACTTTGTCCTTGCAAACCAATGTTTTCTTTGTCAATATAATTTCTCTCACAGAGCTTCATCACACCGCTATGAATTGCATTGTAAGCACTTTTACCAGGTAGTCCGGTTTTATAAATAATATCAGGTACAAAAATAATATAACCATTGCTTGTATATAAAGGAAAATTGATTACAGACCTGCTTGGTTTGGGTACTAAATGTCTGTTAAACATATCGGAAGAACGTTCATAAAAATAGGTTATCATAGGATATTTTTTTGTCGAATCAAAATTTTCGGGTTTATACAAAATACCGCATAATTGATTCCCATTAAAGCTTGTCCATTCAAGTAATTCATTGGTACCCCACAAATACTTTTCTTGTTGAGGATTTGTGGTGCTAATTTTTTTTGCATCGCCAAAATTCAAGTTACTTACCCAAAGTTCAGGATATTCAATAAAAGTGGATTTATTCCAAATTATTTTATCTGAATTTTCCGCTTTTTGAGGTGTATTAAAATTGTAGTCTTCAAAAATTAATAGCTGTGGATTTTCTTTTGAATTGAAATTGATCCTAAAAAAACCACTTTGCTTAGTGATTTCATTAAATGCCGAAAGCAGAACATTATCTTCATCAACAAAAAGTGCTTCTTTATCAAGTTTAACAATTCTAAATCTGATATTATTCTCACGGCCATATCCTTTGGTAAGATTTTCGGCTTTCTTTTTTCCCGATGGATCAATTTTCCAAATATCGAATCTATCATTAATAAAAATATAATTGTCGTTTTTTGTCCACCCTCCGGTTCCATACGATCCGGGTAGGAAGGGCATATCATGTTTTTCATTATAAAAATTAACATTCATGTTTTTTGTTAAGCAAACAATTTCTTTTTCCTTAATTGAATAGGCTTTCCATGAACTGTCAACTGATTCATACCAAACAATATATTTCTCATCGGGCGAAAGAAATACACTTGATTGCTTTGCTTTTAAAATTTGCTGCTTTTCTCCGGTTTTTTGATTTATTAAATAAATATCCTTTTTATGAGAACTTTCCCATGATTGGTTTTTCCAATAGGGTTTATCATCTATACCTAAGGCACGTTTACCTTCGTTTTTTTTATTTATGATAATATTTCTGATGAGAGTGTCACCTAATTGCGTCATTAAACCGGTTTTTGGGAAATAAACTGCCGTAAAAGAAATCTTTTTTTCTTTTTCTAATTTTTTTAATTGATTTGGCTGAAGCAATTTATCTTTCCAATTCCATATATCGACACTGCATTTTTCATCATCAGTTAAAGTGTCTTTTGGTTCGGGAAAAGGTTTGGGAGCTGATGCAAAGTAAAGTCTTAGGCCATTATCGGAGAAAAATATTTCTTTGTTAGGGCTGATGCTATAATTTTCAGGCATTGCAGCATTCAAACTATCAACAACAACTCTTGCATAATCTGAATCATTATCACAATAAAACAGTGAGTATATTTTGTTTTTACATGTATCTTCCGAATATAAAAAACCTGTTTGTTTGCCCTCGTCATCAATGACAATATTTTTTGAGATTCCGTTACGTGATAATAAAGTTTTAAAGCTTTTTTTCTCTGAATTAAATAAAACAACTTTTGTCGAATCAATGGAATCATTCGTTGAAGAGATTAATCCAATAAGTTTTCCATTTTTAGAAATAAAATAATCTTCAACATTTTCAAAAGAATATTTTTCGTTTAAAACCGGATTTATAATTATTAGATCACCCTTTTTTCTTTCTCTTTTTTTGATTTCTTTGATTTCTTTCCGGTAAGTGTATCATTTGGAATACTATCATTTTTCTCTTTCTTTTTTTCAAGTAAAAAAGCCATCCAATCAGAGTTTTTCTTGGGAAGTTTATAAGAAATTAGATTCTCATACTTCATAATTGTATCGCTACCAAAAACCATAATTCCAATCGAATCTTTTGGCATTTTATCTTTTTTAACTTTATCAAGCTTAGCCTTTCGGGTAGTTAAAAACTGAGGTTTAATTTTAAATGCAATAAATGTTGAATTTGGGGAAATTTTTGCATCATAAGCTCTTGATATAGAATCAAATTTAGAAGAATTAAGGCTATAAATATATAAATTGCCATCGCCTTTTTGTGGATTAATTTCGTAAGAAATCCATTCAGCATTATTTGAAATTTCAGCATTTGTTAAATCTTTCCAAGTGTCATAAACCGAGTGGTCTAAAGGAATTTTCTCAATTGTTTGGCTAAAAATCATAAAGTGGGAGAAAAAGCTGAAAAGGATGATGATAAATATATTTTTTTTCATTTTGATATGTTTTTTCTTTTAATTGGCTCAAACCGACATAATATTTTTTCATATAAATTTACACAAACATATGAAAAAATTTATACGGAGGTTCCCTCTGTCCTATTTATTTCAATTATTTTTTTCAGAGGAAATATACAAGTTTTTTCTTTTAACTATAAGCTGTGAAATTTTTACAATTTTACTTAAATTGCAAGTTTTTATTTACCAATAATTGAAACAGAATCTTTATGAAAACAAAAAGTCTTTTTCTTGTCTTATTTCTTTTTTTAAGCATATTAACATTTTCTCAAATCACCATTGATAGAAATGATATGCCTAACGAAAATGACACTATTCGTTTAAGCACAGCATTAACCGTAAACGGGATTGATTACACGCTTACAGGTGAGGATTACACATGGGATTTTTCATCTCTAAGCTCAACAAATCAAAGAGTTGATACATTTTGCAGCGTCCTTTCGACTCCAATTCTATATCAAATTGTTTTTCCTTATTATTTAGTTGCAACGATTGCATCGCCTAAAGGTAATTTTGATTTGATTCCAAATTTGCAGTTTAGCAATTATTATCAATATTACAAGGAAAGCAGTTCAGAATTTAAAGATGTTGGTTTTGGGATTACTTTCAACGGAATCCCGATTCCAATTAAATACGATGAAGCTGATGTTTTATATAATTTTCCAATGCAGTTTGGGAATTCAAATACTTCAAATTCAGGATTTGAAATTAATATTCCTTCTATGATTTATCTCGGCATCGAAAAACAAAGAATAAATACTGTTGACGGTTGGGGTACTTTAATAACTCCCTTCGGCTCGTTTGAAACTTTGAGACTAAAATCAGAGATTGTTGAGCACGATAGTATTTATATTGACTCACTTGGAATTGGTTTTCCTATTGATCGTAGCTATACTGAATATAAGTGGCTTGGAAAAGAACAGGGTTTACCATTGTTATCAATTACCAAAGAAGGCTTATTAACAACAGTCGAATTTATAGACTCAATTAATTCGGGAGGCTCGGGAGAAATAACACAAACAATTTCATTATATCAAGGCTATCAATTTATTTCCTCAAGGCTTGAAGTGGAAGATAACGATATGCTTAGCTTATTAGCAAATAATCTAAATGATAATCTTGATTTTGTAAGAAATTCGGCAGGAGAAACCTTAAGAAAAATTGGGCCAAATTGGGTCAACGGAATTGGCGATTGGATTACAACTGAAGGATATTTATTTAAAATGCATAATCAGGATGTTTTGGAAATTACAGGAAATGAAATTTTAGCCCAAACTCCTATTAATCTTGATGCGGGATATCAATTTGTCAGTTATTTGCCCGCCGACACAATTGATGCTATTGAAGCTTTTTCTTCAATATTAAGCGAAAATTTAGAATTTATAAGAAATTCGCAGGGTAGCTCGCTTCGTAAAATAGGCACTACCTGGATTAATGGCCTCGGAAATTGCACCCCGGGGGAAGCTTTTTTAGTAAAAATGGCTGCTGATGCAGTTTTGATTTATCCGTAATGTTTCTTGGTGAGGATACTATTGAAATCCACAGAAAAAACATTTATACAAAGATAAGCACAAGGATTATGTTTGATTTGTTAAGAAATTAGTGTAACCGTATTTTGTAACAGTTCACAGAACACTTAAATTTCGTTACAAATTATTACCTATCATCACACCAAAGAATATTGCTCTTGGCTGTTTTGGCCCGTAAATATATCCTGCATCACGTCCAATTCCTGCATCAAAATCATCCTGATACGAATTAAAAATATTTTTCAATCCTGTAATAACTTGAAGATTTGTGTTTCCTGCAATTGGAAATCTATAAGATATTTTCAAACCAACATCAATAAACTCAGTTGTTTTTTCAAGAGTTTCAGTTTCGAATAATTCATTCTTGTGGTATCCACCCGGATAATGTGGCGCATACATTGAACCTGTATAAGTTCCTGAAAGAACTGCTGAGAATTTCTTTGTAGGATTCCAGTTTGCTATGAAATAGCCATAATTTAATGGTGTGCGAAGAATATGCTTTGAAACACTTCCGGCTTCTTCACCCCATTCCTGATCTTCGTTATATTTAGCCGTTTGTGCGGTTAAACCAAGTTGAACATCAAGCGTTTTAATCGGAAAAATTTTGAACTCAATATTTGCCCCAGCAACTAAAGCATAAGAACTTGCATTCACTCTCGTTATTGTCATAATTTTTGTTGAATCATCAAAAGCATATTCCGGAGCAAAAGCATTATCAAGTTTAGTATAAAATCCTTCAATAATAATTTCGGCAGGAAGCTTCCCGATTTTAAAATTATAATCAAAACCGCCGGCGATATTATTGGAAGATTCCGGTTTCAGGTTAAGGTCATTCATGTGGATAATTTTTCTGGCTCCCGAAGATTCGATATGTAAATCTTCATCGAAAATTTGGGGAACACGAAACCCTCTTGCATAACTTGTTCTTAATTGAAGGTTTTCTTTTAAGTTAAATAATATATTAACTCGGGGGCTGATGTTATCGTAATTATTTTTTTCATCATTTTCTTTTGCTTTATTTTTTATGGTTGAATAATCGTAACGAAATCCAATTAAAGCTTTCATCCAATCGAAATCCCATTCATTTTGAGCAAACAAACCAACTGTATTAACAAACTGATCAGTAATAATACTATTTGGGATATATTTTGAATCTTCAACTTCATAATATCCTAATTTTTTATCATTTAGTTGATCGTGAATATTTTCTGCACCAAGAATTAAAGTTGAAGGAGCAAAAAGAATTTTGTCAAATATTTTAGAACACTGAGAACCAACTACCCAAGTAAAACCTTTTGTTTTTCCATAAGCTGAAGGATCGTGTTCCGCTCCATAATAACTGTCGCGAGTAACTTTTTGTGCAGAAACATAAGCTGTGAATTTATTTTTTTGATTTTTTGTGAATGCATCATAAGTCAATCCGCAATTTAAAATCAAATGTCTAACCATTTCTGTAATATCGCTTTGGTCAGGTTTACGATCAAATTTATTTCCACCCCTTCGATAATCATTAATTATGTTAAAATCAATAGTAATTTTATCGAAATCGCCAGGGCGATAATATGATTTTAAACCAAATACACTACTTTTTAGTTTTGTAATTTCCGAAAAATCATCTTTTTTATCAAGAGTTCCATCATCATTTGAATCCCAAAAATCATCAGGATTTGCATTATATGGTTCTCTGTATCTGAACATTCCATAAGCAAACATTCCCGACCTATAATCATCGGAAACAACAGAAGTACTAAAATTTATGCTTGCATCTGCTTTTTCAAAATCAATAAGTCCAAGATTTGTTCCAAATTGGTAGGAATTATTTAAAGGTTCTTTAGTGATTATGTTAACAGTTCCGGCAATTGCGTTTGCTCCATAAAGAGCCGAGCCCCCTCCCCTCACAACTTCAACTCTATCAATCATGTTGGCAGGCAGCATTTCCAAACCGTAAACTCCTGCAAGTGAACTAAAAATCGGACGACTGTCAATAAGTATTTGTGAATATGCTCCATCCAATCCATTTATTCTTAATTGAGAGAAACCACAATTCTGACAATCGTCTTCCATTCGCAGCCCTGGCGTAAAATTTAATCCTTCGGAAAGTGTGGGGGATTCGGTCGCTATAAATATTTTTGGGGAAATCCTGTTTACTACAACAGTGGCTTCTTTTCTGGTTTGGGCATATCTTGAAGCTGTTACAACAACTTCTTCTGTCATGATTACGTCTGGAGTTAGGTTGAAATTAACTTCTAAAGTTTTATCTTTCTCAATTTTCACTTCTTTTTCCTGAGCTTTATACCCAATTGCTTGAGCACGTAAAGTAAAAGTTCCGACAGGAAGATTTGTTAATTGATAGTGTCCCGTAAAATCAGTTGAAGTTCCAATAGACGTTCCTATTAGTAAAATAGTTGCATAAGAAATATGGTCGCCATTGTTTTTTACGTGGCCAACGACCAATGCGTCTGATTTCTCTTTTTGCGAGAACGTATTGTTAGCCGATAATATAAACATTATTGATATTATTGATAATATTATTCGTTTATTCATTTTTTTCTATTTGTTAATTAAAATTAATAACTCACATAATTCAATATAGAGTTAAGTTAAGTTTATTTTATTATAACTTAAAATTTGTTTTGAATTAAATTTGGAAATATTTGTCATTCATATAAAACAAAACCCTCAAAGAGAGCTGATTTACGAATGACCTCATGTTTAAACAAATAGAATAGGTGGTGCTTTATTTTTTAAAGAATAGAAATAATTATTTGAAAAATAGATTGTTTTCTTTTTTGATTCTATTCTCTTAGTATTTAATAGAAATATTTTAGAAGTAAGTATAAAAACAAGGCTGAGAAAAAAACTTGCTGAAAACAAATCTAAAAATACAATTTGATTTTTTGTATGAGTATGATTAGAAGAAAACGGAGTGGAAGTATTTGAATTTGAATTTGAATTTGAGTTTGCATAAGGATGAGAATGACAAATTATTTCACCGGAAGGGAGATAATGGTAATGCTTAAAATTAATCATAAAAAACTGATATGCAATCAAAATTGGTATTAACGACACCAAAACAAACAACAATATCTTTTTGTGTTTTTTCATATTTCAACTAATAGGCTGCAAAATTATTTTTAAGAATTAAATAATCCTAATAATTCTTATTTAAATTAATAATAAATAAAGGTGTTCTTATTAACTTCCATATTTTCAAATTTATATTAAATTCAATATATTTTAAATCAATACAATTCAATTTTTACATCATCAAAAAACAATGAATTTTTTCCCTTATTCCAAACATATAGTTTTAATTCAACGTTCTTGTTTTCAGGATTAGGCAAATGAAAGAAAAGATTAATTTCTTCCCATTTATTGATTATTTTAATATCTTTTGAAATATCAAATGATTTATAATAAATAGTTTCATCCTTAGATTTTAATGTAACAGTAATTATACAATTATTTATAATATTTAATTCTTTTAAAATAAATGCATTAAAAAACAAGATATTATTGCTTTGATTTAATTCTGTAAATTGTTTAATTGTAAAACCTATTCCAAATTTTTCATTACCCGAAAGATATGAAGAGTTTTTGCCCGAATGACTTATTTTTGAAGTTAACGAATAATTACTCCAAAATTCATTTATTATCGTATCAAAAGTTATAATTTCACTTAATACGGGCTTCCTATTTTTTAAACCAAAAAATTCCTTTAAAGAACAGTCATTTTCTTTGATCATTAATTTATATACAGAAATTTTACCATTATATCCAATTCTCTTTATTTTAGAAGTTATTTCAGGATAATTCTTGTAAATTTCAGACATAAAAAGATCATTCTGAAATATTATATAGTCATAAGTCCATGATAAAGACTCCTTAATATTTTCATAAGTCGTATTCATTACAACAAAGCCTTTTCTATCCATTAAAATAAAAGGAATATTCGGAGCATAAGCATCAATCACTAAGATTTTTGCTTCTCGGCTAATATTTAAAAAATCTAAGAAATCTTTTGATTTCTGAAAATTACTGATCATCAAGGCCAAATTACTATATGATTTTGTTTTTCTTCTGTTTTTTTGTGAATTTATTGCATTTGAGATCAAAACTATACTTATTGAAATAAGAAAAACAGTGAAAAATATATTTCTATATTTAAAACTGAAATCTGGTAAAAGTCTTAATAAAATCAGTAAAAATAATATTAACGGAATAAAAAACGTATCAAGAAAATAATAATCATGATATGCAAACTGCTTCATCATTAGAACAAAAAACATAATGTTACCGATGAGCATAATTAATAAAATCAAAATTCCTTTCCTCTCAATTTTACCTATTAAATTTTTGCTTTTTAAACTAAAAATAATCGCTGCTAAAAAAATTAAAATAAATATCAGATAATGAATATTAGAAAAGTATTGAAAAGCCCATTTTTCATAAATAGTAGCCAAAATTAATTTTACTTCTTCAATACCTGAAGCCGGCAAAATGTTATTCAAAAACATTGATCCATAAACATTTCTCAAATGATTATTATAAAAATAATAAGCAAGCAAAATAATTATTGAAACCAAAATTGCAATAAGTTTATTGATCTCTATTTTTTTTATTTTGACAAACTTGAGAAATTCAACACAAAAAATTGTTATTAATATAATTGCAAAAGAGGTTCGGCTAAGAACTGCCAAAGTTAGAAACAGAATGGACAAATAAAAAGCTATTTGCTTTTTTGTTTTTATATTCTTGAAATAAAAATAAAGGCCAATTATTGCATTGGCTAATGATGGAATAGTCGGCAAAAACCCCGATTGGTAGTAAACAAAAACCGGAGAGGTTGCAGCAAAAACAACAATTAATATGGATTTAAAAATATCCTTTGTAAACAAGAAACTCAATCGAAAAAAAAAGAAAAGGCCAATAAAACTATAAAGAAGAATATAAACCCTAAAACACCAAGGTGAAGTTGTTTTAAATGATTTCATTATTACTGCAGGAACATAATCATGAATTGGGAAATCGACTGCTGTAATAGAATTATCGGTAGGATTTTTAAATTCATCAGGAAACTGTTTATTCATCACAAAGGTCTGAGGGTGAAAAACATCAAAATCATTTTTCAGGAAACCTAATGCTAAAGCATATCTGTCGGATTGAGCCCAAGCATGAATATGGGAAGGAAATTCATTAATATATTTCCAATGAAAAATAAATCCCAATGAAATTATAATTGAAATGACTATATATTTATCATACTTCCTCATTAAGCATTACAAAAATTAAGATTTAAAATCTCTCTTCCGAAAGCGAATTTTCATAAGGCATCCTATTAATTATCGAGCGGCCAAGTGTGATTTCATCAGCATATTCCAATTCATCTCCAATTGAAATTCCACGGGCTATTGTTGTAATTTTTATATTGAAGTGAGATAATTTTTTATAAATATAATAATTAGTTGTGTCTCCCTCGATAGTTGTGGAAAGGGCCATAATAATTTCATTTGTATTATCTTCCGAAACTTTTCTAATCAATGATTCAATGTTTAGATCGCTTGGGCCAATTCCATCCATAGGCGAAATAATTCCTCCGAGAATATGGTAAACTCCATTGAATTGGCCGGTATTTTCAATCGCCATAACGTCTCTCACATCTTCAACAACGCAAAGTGTTGAATGATCTCGTTTTGGGTTTGCACAAATTTCACAAGCTTCGGAATCAGAAATATTATGACAAGTTTTACAATATTGAATTTTATTACGGAGTTCAATAATAGAACTTCCGAGGGATTCAGCGTAATTACTTTCTTCTTTTAAGATATGTAGTGCAAGACGCAATGCCGTTTTCTTCCCGATTCCGGGCAACTTCGATAATTCATTAACTGAATTCTCAAGTAATTTTGATGAATATGTATTCAATTTTGTATAGGTTTTTTAAATTAAATTTAGTTTATTGATTGTAATTATTATTAAAACCAAGCGTTAATATCATAAATCGTATTATTATATGAATAAGATTATCAACAAAATTTTTTCAAAATTACAATTAAATTCTTCTTTTTTGATTAGAGGCTTTTTTTTATTTTTAGTTCTTATATTCCTTGTTCCGAATTTGGGAGCACAGAATAAATCCGCGATTAACCAAAAAGATGAACAAAGAAGAAAACAAGGTGTTTGGAAGAAAAAAAATGTTTACGGAAGAATGATTTACGAAGGGAATTTTTTAGATGACAAGCCTTTGGGTGAATTTAAATACTATTATGGTGATGGAGGCCTAAAAGCTGTTTCAAAATTTGAGAAAAATGGAAGTATTTCATACACGGTTTTTTATCATCCAAACGGAAAAATGATGGCGAGAGGTAAATTTATAAATGAAAAAAAAGATAGTACTTGGAATTTCTATCGCAAAAGTGATGAATTACTTGTTTCAAAAGACAATTATCTTGATGGAAAAATACATGGTGAATCAATTTCGTATTACCCGAATGGAGTTATCGCAGAGATAATTAATTATAATGAAGGAGTTAAACATGGTGAATGGGTAAAATATTTTCAGGATGGAAGTATTCAAATAGAAGGAAATTATATTAATGATAATATTGAAGGAAAATATAGAATTTATTACCCCGGAAAAATTCTAAAAGCATCCGGAGAGTATAAAAAATCCTTAAAACACGGTGAATGGAAATACTATTCAATCTTGGAAGAACTTGAAAAACATGAGATTTTTGAGGATGGAAAAATTGTTAAAGAGAAAGAATAAAGAAGTACATTGAAAGTATCGTTATTTTGTTTCATGTACAAATTGAACAATTTAGCCATTTAATAATATAGCAATATAACCATCAATTCATATTTTAAAAACTTTTGTTATTAGAGTATTATACCTTACTTAATTAAACTCAACTTACATATTATTTCTCTCAAAAAGAACAGGAATAGTTTTTAGGATAATTCTAATATCACCAAAAAAAGATGCGGAAAGCGCATATTTATTATCAAGTTCTTTGCGATCATCTTCAGAAATAATACAATTATTTGAAGTACTTGTTTGCCAGAGCCCTGTAATTCCGGCAGGAGCTAAAAAACGCAAAGCCCATTGGTCGTTTGTAAGCATTTCGGCTTCATAAAGTGGTAGAGGTCTGTTTCCGACTATTGACATATCGCCTTTGATAACATTAACTAATTGTGGCAATTCATCCAAATTTGTATTACGTAAAAACTTTCCAATTTTTGTTATTCTCGGATCATTTTTAATTTTATAGAAAGTAGCTTTTTTCGAGTGCAATTTTTTCTGTTTCAAATAAAAATTTTCACAAATCTGTAAACCACTTATATATAGAATTGGGGAACAAGGATAAGAAAGTTTTTCACACTCGGGACATGAAGATTCCTTGATTCCGTCAATATTTTTTTTACACTCGTCTATTAAATATTGATTAAACTTTGAAACTTCAATAAACCTCTTCTCCGAACCATCATACATTGAGCGAAATTTAAAAAATCTAAAAATATCGTAACCGGTACCAACGCGATCTGAAACATAAAAAACTGAACCCTTTGATTCAACGCATATTAAAATGATTATAATTATAAATACGGGAGATAATACAATAAGTGCAAGTGATGCAAAAACAATATCGAATATTCTTTTTGTAAGATTTATCCTATAATCATCAAATTTCTCAGAATCATTAACCTTAAACTTTTTTTTCATCCATGCGAAAATAGTAAAATTTTGTGTATGTGAGTAAAAATGATTTTTTTTAAAACCCTTACCTAATTTCTAATACCAGTATGGCTTGTTTTCACTCCAACACTCCATTTGCAATTTTAGAGGATTAAAAGACTTTATTGGAGGTTTTAATTTGGTGTTAAATATCTCTCTTCTTTAACAATAAATATGTTAAAAAGACAAATAAAATTGTATAAGAAACAACAATGGCAAGGTCGGTGAAGTTCACAAAATTGCGAAAATTTATTCCAAATATCTTCATTAAGGCAGTGTTCGGAACATCAATTAACTTGCCAATCATCCTAATTGGGAAATATTGAGAAACTTCTTCAGGGATTTTATACCACAAAATTCTTTCAATTATATAGCTATAAAACAACAATATACCAATAGCAAAACCTGATTTTTTTACCAAAAATCCTACTAACATTGCAAAGCTGAGGAAGGAAAACAGTTCGAGTAAATAAACAAATAGGAAATAAGTATTATTAAAAACTTTTGAAAAGCTAACGTATGTTGTATGAGTTAAGCCCAGAATTATTCCCGAAATAAAAAGAAATAAAGTTGAAGCAAGACTAATTGTAAAGATGAAAAGGAGTTTTGATTTCAGGAATTCCGATTTACTCATTCCGTTAATTATATTTTGTCGGATAGTTCGGAATGAAAATTCGTTGGAAACAAGAATTACAATTAGGACTGCAAGGAAAATTTTAAAATACCCGCCGAGATAAGTAATGTTTTGCCATACATCCGGAAAATTATATAATGAAACTGTCGGTATTGGGATTGGTGAGTTCTTTCTTACATCGACAAAAAACTCATTAATAAAACTTTGTGTTCCAAAAATAACAACTCCCAGCACTGCGAGATACAGGCCAAATAAAACCCAGAATGTTTTATATGGGGCAATTTTTTGATATTCTATTTTTAATAATTTAATCATTTTTTTCTGATAATAATTCGAGAAAATAAGACTCTAAGCTTTTCTTTTTGGCTGATAGATGTGATAGCACTATTCCTTTTCCGAAAAGGAAATTATTTAACTCTCCACAATTTGTTTTACCTTTAACTCTAACTACAAGTTTATCTCCTTCTTTTGTAATCGAATGCAAATTAGAAAAATCAGTAAGAGATTTTTGTAATTCTTCGAGATTATCGGAAGCTATTTCAATTGTTAAGGTATCGGTAAGAACCTCATCCACATCACCTGAAAACATTGTTTTTCCATGGTTTAGGACAGCAACATGACTGCATACTTTTTGAACCTCATCCAATAAATGACTTGCAAGCAAAATAGTCGTACCATCGGATGCAATACGTTTTATCAGGTTTCTTGTTTCGGCAATTCCCTGTGGGTCTAAGCCATTAGTTGGCTCATCAAGTATCATCATCTCAGGATTACCAATCATAGCAGCAGCGAGAGCAAGTCGTTGTTTCATTCCGAGTGAGTAGGTTTTGAATCTGTCGTTTTTTCTCTCAAAAAGATCAACCGTTTTCAATACTTTTTCAATACTTTCATACCCTATTCCCTTAATATCTGCAACAATTCTAAGATTACTAATAGCAGTAAGATAAGGATAAAAAAGAGGTGTTTCGATTATTGAACCGATATGTTTTCTTTCTTTATTGGTGAGTTCGTTTCCAAGCCATTTAAATGAACCCGAATCGGCATTGATTACACCAAGGACAATCCCAATTGTTGTTGTTTTACCACTCCCGTTTGGGCCCAAAATTCCGTAAACATTTCCTTTTTCAATATCCAACGAGAGATTGTCAACAGCTCTAATTCGCCCGTAATTTTTTGAGAGTTGATTGATAGATAATATTGTTTCCTTCAAATTGTTATTTTTTGTAAAAGTACTTCATTTTTTGCATTAAAAAGAACTCATTGATTAACAATAGACGATTTAAACATAAAAATATTACACCTTTAAAATAAAATATTGTTAAAGATATTTTTAAAATCTTTATTTTTGACGTTTTATTTTAATTCATAGATTATTAATACTTATAAATATTTTAAAAATGGCAAAAAGAACAATTGTAGCACTTCCCGGTGATGGAATTGGGAAGGTAGTTTTAGAAGAAACCATTAGAGTTTTGGATGCAGCCGGTTTTAAAGCCGATTATGTTGAAGGCGACATTGGTTGGGAATTTTGGAAAACCGAAGGCAATCCATTACCTCAAAGAACATTAGACTTGCTGGAGAAGCATAAAATCGCTTTATTTGGAGCAATTACCTCAAAACCTAAAGATGCAGCATTTGCTGAACTTTCGCCAAAATTACAGGAAAAAGGATTGGTTTATTCAAGTCCGATAGTTGGTTTGCGTCAGCATTTTGGCCTTGATATTTGCATGCGTCCCTGCAGGTCTTATAAAGGTAATCCCTTGAATTTTATTAAAAGAGGAATTGGTGATGAAATTATTGAACCTATGGTTGATGTAGTAATTTTCCGACAAAACACCGAAGGACTTTACGGCGGAGTCGAATGGTCAAATCCTCCCGAAAAGGTTTATGAAGCACTGATGACACACCCGAAATTTGTTAAAAATTTCTCTAAAACTCCTAAAGAAGAACTTTCGGTTTCGACTCGTATTTTTACTAAAAAAGCAACCGAAAGAATTTTAAGAGCTGCATTTGAGCATGCTAAAAAATATGGATATAAATCCGTTACAGTTTGTGAAAAACCAAACGTAATTCGTGAAACATCTGGAATGATGTATAAAATGGCTCAGGAGATTCAAAAAAGCGATTACCCTGAAATTGAACTATGGAATACAAATATTGATGCTCAAATGATGTGGCTAACGAAAAATCCGGATAATTATGGAGTTATCGTTGCCGGAAATATGTTTGGCGATATTGTTTCCGATGGATTTGCAGGTTTAATAGGCGGACTCGGATTTGCATGTTCTGCCCAATTCAATCCTGATTCAGGTATCGGTGTTTTTGAACCGACTCACGGCTCAGCTCCGAAATATGCCGATTTTGACGTTTCAATTGTAAACCCGATTGCAATGGTTGAATCAGCTTGCATGATGCTTGATTTCATTGATGAAAACGAAATTGCAACCAAAATCAGAAAAGCAGTTGCCAAAGTAATAGCCGAAGGAAAAGTTCAAACCTACGATATGGCAAAAATGTCAGGCAAAGCTGATGTAATTGAGAAAGGAGCAGCTTCGACTCAAGAAATGGCGGATGCTATTATTCAAAGTTTAAAGTAGAAAGGCTAATGGCTAAAGGAGGAAGGCTAAAGGCTAAGGGCTAAAGTTTAAAGAAAAAATGATAAAAAATTTTAGAGTTATATTATGAGTGATTTATCAGAGAAATTATTAAAATTTGCAATAAATATTATTAAGCTTTAGCGAAAAATACCAAATACTCCTGAATATAAAATTATTAAATATCAATTAATTAAAGCGGCAACATCTGCCGGAGCAAATTATGAAGAAGCACAGGGAGCCTCTTCAAAAGCAGATTTTACAAATAAAGTTAGAATATCATTAAAAGAAATGAGAGAATCTAATTATTGGTTAAAAGTTATAAAAGGAATTAATGACCAAGAAAAATTACTAACCCAACTTGATATATTAGTAAATGAGTCAGAAGAATTAAAAAAAATCCTCGACTCAATCTGCGTTAAAAAAAAAAGAAAATAATACACATTGAATTACTTTTTACTTTAAACTTTAGCCTTTAGCCTTAAAATTAGATAAATAAAAACATGAAACTAAATATTTTAAAAAATGAAAAAAGAAATACTTACTATCTGGCCAGAAATTGATTGGATCAAAGATAAGGAGCTGAGGGAAAAGACAGCAAAAACATGGGAATTGGCACTCGAAAGAAGTGTTTTAACACCAAAAGATTTAAATACAATTCCGTTCACACTGCTTTGTGGCCCTGATTTGAAGGTAACTTTTATGGATCATAAACGATCGGTTGTTCACATTGCTCGCGATGCCGGACAGACAATTAATGATTTCTACAAAGGCGAATTGACTTGCGATATGGATGTTTTAATTTCAGGTGCAATTCTTGCTGACGTGGGCAAATTGCTTGAATACGAACTTGATGAAAATGGAAAAGCTGTTCAGGGCAATTATGGAAAGCATTTACGACACCCGTTTTCAGGTGTTTCAATTGCAGAAGAATGCGGTATTCCTGTCGAAGTTTGCCATATTATTGCTACTCATGCCGGAGAAGGCCATCTTGTAAAAAGAACCACTGAAGCATACGTCGTTCATCATGCTGATTTTATGACATTTCTTCCCTTCAAGGAAAGATTGATTGTAGAAAAGTAGTTTCGGATAAGGAGTTTCGTATTTCGTAATAGCAGAAGACTCACATCTTTAAACTTTTAATAAAAACGGCCATTAAATTTCTGATTTTAATAGATTTTTTCCGTTTTTGCCGAAACTATATTTTATCATTTACACATTCATTCTACCAATCAGCTGCTTTTCTTACGATCGGCATTGTCATACATCTGGCACCACCACCACCTCTCGACAATTCTGCACCCTCAATAGTGATTACATATTTTTCGTAATCAGAAATATTAATTTTCTCATTTATAATATCTTTTGCTTTAAAAATCTCGAAACCATGTTTATTCATTTCTTCCAAAGTGTAGATATTTCTTCCATAACCGATAACTTTTCCCGGTCCGAGAGCGAAAAAATTTGCTCCGCTATGCCACTGTTCTCTTTCCTGAACATATAAATCCGTGCAACTACCACAGCAAATAGGCTCAAGGTTCATTCCAAGTTTCGATAGAGCTTCCGGAATATTTTTTTCTTCTTTGATTGAAATAACCTTTCCATTCTCAATGTGAATATGAATACATAAATATCTGCTTGAATTAATAATCAAAGGCTCAAATATCATGCACTTATCACGATCAAGAATAGTAAAAACCATGTCAAGGTGAATGAAAGATTCCGGCGAGTAAGGTAATTCTTGAATAATAATATGCTTTGTTTCTTTACTCTTTTTTATTTCTTCGATTATTGAATCGACACCCTGTGAGGTAGTTCGTAGGCCCACTCCTATCAATAAAATATCGTCTCGGGCAACTAAAACATCACCACCTTCAAACGTTGCTTTGCTTTCTGAATTAGTTGTTTTTGAGGGACAAACAGTTTTTGTGTTAAAAAGCGGATGATAATCAAAAATGCTTTCCATAATAATTGCTTCTCTTTCGCGAATTTTATTAGCCATATTGCTGATAAAAACATTATTATTAATGGAAACCGAAGCATCTCTCATATAAAAGAAATTATGCAATGGACGTAATGAATATCTTTCGCTGCTAAGAAAATTCGTAAGATTATCCTTTTTCAACCTGACTCCTTCAATTAATTGTTTTACAAGTTCTTCGGTTTCTAAAAAAAATAAACTTTCAAACAATATTTCATTCCCCTCATTTTTACAGATTCTTCCGATAAGGCCTTCCCTGACTTTTTCATTATTTAAAATATCTTTGAGCAAGTCTCTTACTTGCAAAGTTTTAGCATATTTATTTAAGATTTTTTCAAGTTGCTCGTATTCTTTAAGAGCAACAGAAAGATTTAAAATATCAGAATACAATGCCCTTTCAGCATTTTTAGGTGTCATATTTTCAACCTCATAACCCGGTTTATGTAAAATCACATATTCGAGGTTTCCGATTTCCGAACGAACATCAATACTAATTTTTTGTTGCATAATGTGTTAATAAAAATTAAATATGAAACTATTTTGCAAAAATAATAAAATTTAATGAATTAATTTTCAAGTCATCAGATAAGCTATTCCAAAATTAAAGAAAAATGTGTATTAATTTAACAACTTAATAAGCGACTCATCTGATGATTGCTCCATGAGAGCTTTGGAAATATAGCGGTGTGAGAAGTGTAGCGGATGTTATTTGAATTTCATAATACGTAATCAAACTAATTTCAATAAAATCATAGTGCTCTAAATATTTTTCAAAATTCTCAACCACTATAACATCACCCTTGAAAAATATGAAAGAATATCTGTATCAACCAAAACTCTAATCATCAGTTCTTCTTTTGTTTTTTTGACGATTATTAATCAAGTTTTCGGTAAAATCTTTTAGGATAGAATCATCGATGTTTTGCCATGCTCCCGCAAATGATGAAGTTTTTGTCTTTTTGTTTATTTCTTCCTCAAACTTAGAAATAAAGTCATCCAGTTCATTTAATTTTTCAGAAGGAATTCGAAAAATTTTCCTTAATATTTGCTGTCTTTTCTGCGTGTCAGTGATCATATATTTTTATTTTTTCAAA
>JAEINX010000038.1 GCA_016342645.1 Bacteroidales bacterium
GATTGTTTTGAAATTATTTGTTCTACTAAAGTAGTTCTTTTTTTCTTTCCAGACCCTCAAAATAAATTTTAGCCAAATATTTTTTAAAAAACTGTTAATTACAAAATAATTGTATTTTTGCAGCGGAAAAATGGCAGAGTGGTCGAATGCGGCGGTCTTGAAAACCGTTGAGGGTCACACCTCCGGGGGTTCGAATCCCTCTTTTTCCGCAAAAAGTCCTGAACACCCGAATAAAAAGGGTTTTCAGGATTTTTTTTGAATTATTCAGATTCAGGAAAAATTAAAAATATCGTTCTAATATTATTTTTTAGTTAAAATACTCCAAATCCATAAATGATAAACCTTTTTTTTATTTAATTCTCTCATTGTATAATTCTAACATTAATCATTAATAAAACCCGATTGGCTAAGCAAAGTCCAACTATCGGCCCAATTATAATTTCCAAAAGCTCCTTTAAAATTTACATTTTCAAACCATGAAGAAGGATAGGGGGCTAAATTTGTGAAAACATCTCCGAATGGAATGATTTTATAACTTCCGTCTTCATATTTAATTCCGGGATCAGAGATAATATTTTTCGCACTGACAAAGTATTCCCGAAAGATAGCATTCTGCTCACTAACATCAATTCCCGATTCCGCAACAACCTTAAAAATACCTTCAGGAGTATCGTTATTAATGTTGAAGAAAACATTATTTTTCACCTCAAGGTTTGCCTTTTCAAATTGAGTGTAGCTATTCATCCGATTTGGAGTGTATTCAAGTTCAACTCCTTTTCCCTGATTTATATAAATAGAATTTGCGAATTTTCCTCCGGCATTAAAACCAAAAGATATTAAAGAGTTATTAATTCCCACCCCACTTCCTATAAATGTTGCATTATAAATTTCAGGAATTGAATAAGGTTCACCTTCAATCGGGTTTTCACCACCGCCTGCTTCTGTTAACAAATCTCCACTTGCAAGGTCTTGAATAGCAAGCAAGAATTGACCTTTGCCACTAAAACCCAAATCATAATCAAAAGCATCATCTCCACAAAAAGCAACAACAATATTTCTACAATTCACGCAGCCCCCAAAAAATTCAATTCCGTCATCAGCATTTGAAATTATTTCAACATGATCGATGATAGTTCCATTGCCGACAGCTCCCAAGGTCAAACCGTTTATTTCATTGCCCTCACCAATGTTGGTACCACCATGCCGGATAGAAACATATTGAAGAATGCCTGAATTATCCTGATCATCCGATCCTCCGTATAAACCTCTCGGTTCGCTTAAAGGAATTCCTTCGATATGACCTTCGGAGCTTTGTAGATTAAGGCGTGCATTTCCAAGAATCAATAAACCTCCCCAAAGGCCTTTTGCCAAAACAGGAACAGAACCTTGTAAATCATCTCCTTCGACAGTGAAAATAATTGGGTTTTCGGGATTACCTTTTGCAATAATTTTTGCTCCCCTTGCAACTATCAATGCACTTGCCGCCAAACCCTGGCCAATTCTGCCTCTGATTACGGTACCTGCTTCAATTGTAAGTGTTTGTCCGTCGTTTACAAAAACGAAGCCTTCGATAATATATTCATTATCGGATGTCCAGCTTGTTGTGCCTGTCCCACTTCCGTTATCTCTGAATGTAATGATGTTATCTTTTACAACATAATTACTTTTTCGACAGGAATAAGAGAGAGTTAAAAAAAATATTGTTAATACCAGTATGCTGAAATTAATGTTTCGATTATTCATTTTTACGATTATTTAAATTTGAATCTCAAATCTGTCTTTTATTGGTGTTGATTTTTGGGACTTCGATAATACATTACGCAGTTTGTTTAAATTCATCTTTCTATTTATCAAAAACAAATATGGTGGATAAATGGAATAATGGAATTGGCTTTCCAAGCATCCAATGTTCCAACTTTCCTTTTCTGATTTTTAATATTTATCGCAATTGTTTTTCCCGGCATATTCTATTCTACTAAGATATTACTTAATTTTATATTCAAAATTCACAAAAATATATGATTCATTACTCATGTTTTCAGCATAAGGAACCCAGTCTTGATAGCTTAAAGAAATTTTTACATTTTTAATAGGAGTGAATTGTAGGCCGGCAATTATTGCACTTCCATCATTCAGTAAGTTCCATGGATTTTCCCCATTTTTAATTATATTTGACGAGAGGCGGTCGTATCTCCCAAATAATTGAAATTTTTTACTTATCTCATAAAAAGAATAAGTTGAGATACCCGTCATGTTTTTATTTTTTAGGAATTGGTAATTGGATTCATAGTTGAGTTCAAAACCTAAAGAAAACTTTTTTAGAAATCTATAGCCTGCGAATGCCGAAAGTGTTGATTGTGTGATATTTTTACTTGTAAAATCATAATAAATTCGAGTTATCAGATTTTTTAAAGGCTTAAAAGTTATTCCTAAAGCACTTTTATAAGTGTCATCAGTTTGAAGTCTAACATAACCTTCACCATTCATAATCGTAAAATCAACACTAATTTTTTCATTAAATTCATAAATAATATTTACACCAATGTCTGCACTTGAGCCAAATTTATGCTCATCCTGAAATGATTTATAAATATACCTGTGCCCCCAAAATGTTTCCTGAACATTAAATTGCAATAGGTCGATCAATCCAAAATTAAAACATAATTTTCCCTTTTTGTATTTAAGTGCGGCATTTTTAAAATAGGCATATCTTTTTAATAATGAGTATTGCGATTCATCATCAGGACTACCGATATCAAGTTTTATAATAACAGAAAATTCATTGCTTAACTGATAAGAATATCCAAAATATGCTCTTTTTATCTCAAAAGCGGAATTCTCTTTTCCATTAGTTAACAAGGTGTGGAAATTACTAAATATTTTTATTATGGGTTTACCATGTGGCTTAAAGGTTGATGTGTCAGTTTTCTGAGCGGTAATTTGTGTTGATATTAAAAAACAAATTATCAAAACAAAAATTGAGTTTATTTTTCTCATATAATTTCTGTTATTTTTCGCAGCTAAAATAAAAACAAATGTTTTATTAAGTTTAATTTTATTAATTATTCGGGAAATTTACTAAATGGCTATATTGTTGTAATCTAAAAACTCAGACAAATAGCAATTTAACCATTGGTATTCAATATTAATAAGTTTGTTATTAAAATCTTCATAATGCAATTTTCGCAAGCTCTGGTTTCAAAATGTGTTTTCTATATAATAAACACTTATTTTCGTATCGAAAAAGATTTTTTTTTCTTTATTACAAAATTAATTTATATGACAAACAAAAACCAAATCAGACAGGATTATGTAAATAGAATTAATAAAGTAATTGATTTTGTTGAAAATAATTTGGATAAGGATTTACCTTTAGAGCTTGTTTCAAAAAATGCTTGTTTTTCTCCTTTTCATTTCCACAGAATATTTTCGACAATTACAGGTGAGACTGTAAAAACCTTTGTTACGAGAAAGAGAATTGAGAAAATAGCTTCAATTTTATTGACCGGAAATATTGATTCAATTACAAACTTAGCTTATGAAAACGGCTTTAAGGATTTATCATCATTTTCGCGTGCATTCAAAAAATTTTACGGAATGAGCGCCACCGAATTTCAGAAGAAAGGAAGGGAGAAATTTAGCAAGATTTGTAAAACGGAAAGCAAGAATTGTAAAGAGAAAATTACCTTTGAAAAGTATATTTGCAGCATTAATAATTTAAAAAAATGGATAAATATGAATGCAGAAATTAAAGTAAAGGAAATGCCTGAATTAAAAATTGCTTATATCAGGCATGTTGGAGATTTTAATAAAATAGGTGCGGTTTTTGAAAGGCTTTTTAGATGGGCAGGCCAGAAAGGATTATTAAATTTTCCCAAAACGAAAACAATTACAGTTTATCACGATGATCCTAAAGTAACTGAGATTTCAAAAGTCAGGCAAAGTGCCGGAATTACAATTGAAAAAGAAATTGCAACTGAAGGTGAAGTTGGAACAATGACAATCCCTAAAGGGAAATTTGCGGTAGGCCGTTTTGAGATAGGAGTCGAAGGGTTTGAAAAAGCTTGGAACAGCATGTGTGTTTGGGTAGCCGAAAACGAATATAAATCAAGAGACGGC
The DNA here is from genome assembly GCA_016342645.1 of Bacteroidales bacterium. Lineage (GTDB taxonomy): Bacteria > Bacteroidota > Bacteroidia > Bacteroidales > JAEINX01 > JAEINX01. The sequence continues at coordinate 4,120 of JAEINX010000038.1, forward strand.
AACTATTATGAATTGTATTATAATGATCACACACAACACCCTGAGCATAAATTTATTCTTGATATTTGTGTTCCGGTCGAATAAAGGTTCCATAATAATTTCTGAACTTTGATGTTTAGAATTAGTTTTAAAAAACGTAATTGTCTATCAGTGGAAATGCATGGAGTGCCAGATTCGCCACTGCTTCACAGATTTTAATTTCATTAAATTAAAGAAGTTTGGTCAATCCGCAAACCAGATTAAATATTAATAGCCTTGTACAGCTTGTCCCGAATATCGGGGCAATACAGGGCATGATAAGGCAATGCCAAATTTAGAATCCTGAAGGGATTCAATACTTACATTTATTTTAGCTTTCAATAGATACAGAAACAAAAAAAAAATAAAAAACGGTCAACTCTATACAGGCACGGTCAATGGTCACCCCCCAGCCTTTCCACTTTAGCCTTTTTCCTCCCCTAATACTATTTTTAAAATATCTATCCACAACTATTCAATCGGCAAATGTCTTGTAAAACCCTCTTCTAATGAAATAAAAGTTTCGGTTGTAGTTATTTCATAAATTGATTGAATTTTATTTATAATTATTTGCTTAAGATGTTCATTGTTTCTGGAATAAACTTTTATCAACAATGAATATTTCCCTGTGATATGATGGCATTCCACAATTTCAGGAATTTCCTTAATTTTATAAAAAACATCTTCATGTGAGCTTTCTGAATTCAGGTTAATTTGAAGGCCAATATAAGCACAAGTAAAATAACCTAAACTTTTTGGATCTAATGAGCAATAATAACCTTTTATTATTTTTTTATCCTTTAATTTTTGAATCCTTTGGTGAATTGCGGCACCGGATACATTGCATTTCCTTGCAATGTCAAGAAAAGAAATTCGTGCATTATCCAATAGCAATGCAAGTACGTTTTTGTCTATTCTATCAATTTGTAAGTTGGTTTTCATTTTTTCAAGCTTTATTGTTAATATTTATCAAAAATACAATTAATTTCTTACAAAATACAATTAATTTTTCTTTTTAAAATGAAAAATGTTAGTTTTTTGTTTTTTTTAAGATTAATAAGTAAATTTGTTGTTGAAAATTTATTGATTAGTAAATAATGCAAGTAGTTAATATTGTGCACCATATTCTCTGATTATAGAATTAAGAAAATATTTTTATTAATGAAACTTGTTTTTAATTGTTAACTTTGATGAAAAAATATAATGAAAAAAATAAATTTCAATAATTATGCCTTTTATAGAGTTAAAAAACATTAACGAAAAAGAAATCGTTCCCGGATATAAAGCCAGATTTATACATTCTGAGAACATGACAACTGCTTTTTGGAATATAGAAAAAGGATATTCATTGCCCGAACATTCTCATATTCATGAGCAAATCTCGTGTGTAATTAAAGGTGAGTTTGAGCTTTTCCTTGATGGAGAAACACAATTAATGAACTCGGGAAAAGTAGCAGTAATTCCAGCCAATGCTATCCATTCAGGCAAGGCTATTACCGATTGCAAAATAATTGACATTTTCAATCCTGTTAGGGAAGATTATAAAACATAAATAAAAACAATAATTTATAAATAAAAAACGAAACTATAATGAAATACAAACTTTTATCACATTCCGACCTTAAAGCAATTGATGCTTTAAAAGAATTTCACGGCGGAAGCAATGAAATAAATCAAACTATTAAAAAAATGCGGGATTTGGAAACCCGAAAAAAAATTCTCAACGAAAGAGGTTTTGGTGAAATGATTACTGACGCAGAAAAATGGATTAAAAAATTCCCAAAAGTTGAAGATTTTGAGAAAGAAATCAATCCTGTGTATAATAAAGATTTTGGAATTGCCACCAGTCAAGTTTCAGGTTTTCAGGGTGCTTATGTTACACATTTTTTTATGAAAAAAGTTGCAGAAACTGCAAAAACCGACCCTGTATTTATTCCTGCTGAAATGATATCAGTTGTTCCTTTAACCGATTATTATGTTTACAGCGGTGATTTGATGGCTACTTTAGCCATGACTGAGAACATTATGCAAACTTCAAAATATTGTAGTACAAATTTAATTGGGATACCACATCCTGAAAGCAGGTTTGTTAAGCTTGAAGAAGTTACCGGAAAAACCTTTCACCGTGGCGATGTTGGCGAAAATATGTCTGCAATTATTTTGAAAAATCAAGGAACTGCATTTGGTAATTTTGGAGGAATTGAAGTTGCAGACGATAATCATTTATTTTATCTTGACGGAGTAATCAGAACAGCTAAAGAAAACGGAGCCGATTTCTTTTTAAATCCAAGCTGGAGTTCTATAATTGCTGCTTGTTATTTTGGCCGTGATATTCCGAATTTGAATTTTAAAGTTTCTATGCTGCTTGCAACTCAAAACACCATGCAATTCAGAATGCTGTTAAATATTATGAATGAATATATAAGAGATGATAACACTACTCCTATTTATGAAATTAACATTGGTAATGGTGTAAGCCCTCATAATTTCATTCAATGCGCCAAAGAACTTGACGAAAGTGGTATTAAGGGTGTTAGCCTTGCCGCTCATATTCGTATTAATCCGGATCTTGGAATTGAGAATTTTAATTGGATAGAAAATGCTCATAAAGTTCTTGAAAGCGGAACAAATATGACTTATAAGTATGAAAGTGATGGAACAGCAAGAGAATTTGACACTATGGCAGCATATTTTATGTCGGATGATGAAAGAAAAGCTAATGCTCAAAAAATCGGTGATGTTATTTACTATAAATCACTTCGAGCCACAAAAGACGGAAAAGATATGATGAAAAAAGGAATCAGGGTGAGATTTGGAAATGGATCATATTAATAGTTTGTTAAAATGATTAAAAATTGGCAAGAAAGATTTTCTGAAAACATTAAGGATTATGAAGGCTATCCGATTGGCAAAACTCTGAAATATTTAGCTAATCCTGAAATTATTTCATTAGCCGGCGGATTACCTTCACCCAATGTTTTTCAGAAATCAGAGATGAGACAAATCTCTGAAAGGATTTTAAGAGAAGATATTGAAAAAATCATGCAATATTCAGCCATTCCCGGCGAACAAGTGCTCTTTGACTCCATAATAAATTTTTTGGAAAGAGATGATATTATTGTAAAAAAGGAAAATATCCTAATTACAACATCAGGGCAACATGGACTTGATTTGGCAGGCCGACTTTTTCTTAATCCCAACGACACGGTAATTCTCGACCGCCCCACTTTCGCAGGAGCAATAGTTTCGTTTTCAATGGAACGTCCCGAATTTATTGGTGTTGATATTGAAAACGATGGTTCAAATGTTGAAGGTTTCAGACAGAAAATTCTGGAATTAAAAAAACAAAACAAAAAGCCAAAATTCATTTATGTTGTTCCTGACTTTCAAAATCCGACAGGAATTACAATGAGTTATGAAAAACGAATTCAATTATTAGATTTGAGTTATGAATTTAAAATTCCTATAATCGAAGACAGTCCTTATCGTGATCTTAGGTATTATGGAAATCCAATTCCTTCAATATTTTCATTAGATCAGAAACTTCATGAGGGGGGTGGAAATGTTATAGGTTTATATACTTTCTCGAAAATATTTTGTCCGGGCCTTAGAGTTGGATTTAATATTGGACCTGAGAATGTTATTAAAAAAATGACAAATATTAAGGAGGGAAATATTCTTAACACTCCAAAATATAATCAGGATTTATGTTCAGCTTTTCTCTCGGAGATGGATTTAGAAACTCATTTTGATAATTGCAAGAATTATTATCGCGAAAAACTTGAGGTTTTCCTAAAAACTATGGAAAAATATTTCCCGAAAGAAACCGGTGTAAGCTGGACTACTTCTGAGGGTGGACTTTTTCTTTGGGTTTCGGTTCCTGAACATATTGACACGAATGAATTGTTTTTTGAAGCAATAAAATATAAGGTGGCATTTGTTCCGGGTGAACAATTTTATGGAGAAAATCCTGCAAAAAATCACATGAGGATAAATTTTTCCTATGCTTCAAAAAAACAATTAGAGGAAGCAATTAAGCGGCTTGCTGATTGTGTTAAGCCTTTGCTTTAATCAAAACTGAGCTAAAAATGGATTTAAAAATTAAAAACAAAGTAGCTCTTATAACCGCTTCAAGCAGTGGTCTTGGAAAAGCCGTAGCACTTCGACTTTCGAAGGAGGGTGCAAAAGTGATGATATGTTCACGAAGCGAGAAAAATATTTTAAAAGCTAAAACCGAAATTGAGGCAAAAACACAGGGTATCGTTAGAGCTTTCATCACCGATGTAACTGATGATAATCAAGTGAGCGAAATGATTAACATCATTGTTAATGAATTTGGAGGTATTGATATTTTAATTTGCAATGCAGGAGGACCACCTTCAGGTAGAGCTATCGATTTTAAAGTCAATGATTATAGAAAAGCAGTTGAACTAAACTTAATAAGCACAATTAACCTTTCTTATAAAGTTTTAGACTTTATGAAAAAGCAGAAATGGGGAAGGATTATTAACATCACTTCTGTTTCGGCGAAACAACCTATTGAAAATCTGATTCTTTCAAATACTGCCAGAGCTGGAGTTTTGGGTTTTGCCAAATCTTTATCAAGCCAAGTTGCATCCTATGGAATTACAGTAAATTCGGTTTGCCCCGGATTTACAAAAACCCAAAGAGTTGAAAACATAGCTAAGGCTTTCGTCGAAAGTGGACAAGGGACTCAAGAAGATTTTTATAATAACCTTGAAGCAACAGTCCCGATGAAAAGAATCGGAACGACCGATGAATTTGCCCAAACCGTTGGTTTTCTTGCCTCCGAAGGTGCCGGATATATTACGGGAGTTGCATTGCAAATTGATGGCGGATGGGTGAAGGGATTGTTTTAAGTCAAATATGTAAACGAAAAATGTAACATACAAGATTTTTGTGATTTTCTTAACTAAATAAAAGTAGTAATCTCGAATATCTTTTAAAATGAAAAATTTAATAAAATTAAAAAAGAAATAATATTATGAAACACACAATTGGATTAATTGGATTTGGAACTGTCGGTAGGGGAATTTGTGAAATTCTTCTTGACAAAAAAAACTATTTAAAAGAAAAATATGGATTTGAATTTGTAATTACTGCAGTTGCCGATTTTGCTTTTGGCAATGTTTATAATCCTGATGGATTAGATATCCCATTGATGCTTAAGCAAGCAAACGAAAAACAAAAATTTACAAAAGATTTAACTGATTATGATAATATTAAATTAATTAAAAATAGCAATTGTGATATAATTTGTGAGTTAACTTATACCGACCTAACAAGCGGAGGCCCTGCCATCGACCATGTTAGGGCTGCTCTTGAATCAGGCAAGCATATCGTAACAAGTAATAAAGGCCCGGCTGCCCTGTTCTATCCCGAAATGAAAAAAATTGCCGACCAAAACAATGTAAAATTCCTGATCGAAGGAACTGTTTGTGCAGGAACTCCGGTTATTAATCTTACTGACGGCCCTCTTGCCGGTTGCGATATTTCTAAAATTCGTGGTATTTTAAACGGAACCACAAATTATATGCTTTCGGAAATGGAAAAAGGAATGGCTTATGAAGAAGTATTAAAAATTGCTCAGGAGCTTGGATATGCCGAGGCCGACCCGACAGGAGATGTTGAAGGACATGATGCCAGAGGGAAAGTTACAATTCTTGCAAACATCGTAATGGGCGCAGGCATAAAAATTACAGATGTTCCTTGCCGGGGTATCACCAAAATAACCTCCGAAGATATTGAAAATGCAAAAGCACAAAATAAGAGATGGAAATTAATTGGTTCTGTAGAGAAAAAAGATGGGAAAGTTATAACCTCGGTTTCTCCGGAAATGATTGATTATTCTCATCCTCTTGCAGGAGTAATGGGTGCAACAAATGCCTTAACCTTCACAACTGATTTACTTGGAGATGTTACAATTGTTGGACCGGGCGCCGGAAAAATCGAAACGGGTTTCTCTATTTTGACCGATATTTTAAGTATCCATCGTACAAATGGAAAATAGTTGTTGAAATAGTTAAATGGACTGAACTCTAATTAAATACTTAAAAATTATTAAAATAAAATACTATGTCATACACAGGAAAATGCCTTAAAATTGACTTAACAAAAGCTTCCTCAAAGATCGAAGACAGCGATCGTTCTTTAATTGAAAAATATATTGGAGGTAAAGGATTGGGCTTTGCTTTGCTTAACAATTTATCGCCTGATTCGGATGCTTTCAGTCCGGAAAATCCGGTGATCTTCGTAAACGGGCCTTTCACAGGAACTAAAGTTCAAACAAGTGCACGTACAACTCTCGTAACAAAGTCACCTCTAACCAACTCAGCTCTTGATTCGCATTGTGGAGGAAATTTTGGGCCTCGACTGAAAGCTGCCGGATTCGATTATTTAATAATTACAGGAAAATCGGAAAAACCTGCTTATATTTATATTAATAATGATAAAATTGAAATAAACGAGGCTGACGATTTATGGGGCAAAGGTATTTTTTATGTTAATGATGAATTGATAAAACGTCATCAGGGAATAAATCCGCGAGTAGCTGCAATTGGAATTGCCGGCGAAAACCTTTCTAAAATTGCTTGCATTGGAGTTGATAAACACCGTCAGTATGGCCGTGGGGGAGCAGGTGCTGTTTTGGGTTCTAAAAACCTAAAAGCAATTATTGTTGATGGCGACACACCGATAAAATATTTTGATGCAGAAAAGTTTAAAGAAATAAATAAACAGTTTACCAAAGATATTCTGGATAACGAGGGTGTGAAATTTCGCCGAATCAAAGGCACTATGAAATGCGTTAGAAGCGGACAGGAAAATGAATTTTTACCTACGAAAAACTTTCAACTTGTTCAATTTGATGATTTTGAAAAAATCAGTTCGGAAGCAGCTCGTGAAGAACTGAATTGGGAAGACACAAGTTGCTATAATTGTTCAATTCGTTGCTCGAAATGGGCAAGATGGGATGAGCATGAAATCGAAGGACCTGAATATGAAACAACAGCTTTTCTCGGTTCGGGTAGTATGGTAAATAATATCAAAGATGTTTCATGGGCGAACGAACTTTGTAATGACCTTGGGTTGGATACAATTAGCACAGGGGTAAACTGTTCGTTTGCAATGGAATGTTACGAAAAAGGATTGCTCGATGATTGGCAGGGATTGGAAATGGATTGGGGCGATGCCGAAAATCAGCGTGAGTTTATAAAGTTGATTGCAAAAAGAGAAAAGGTAGGGAAAATTTTTGCAGACGGTACAAGAGATGCGGCAGCAAAAATTGGAAAAGGAAGTGAAAGTTTTGCAATAAATACTTACGGAATGGAACATTCGGGCGTAAATCCTAAAGGTGCTTTAACTATGGCAGTTGTTATGGCTGTTGCCGATTTTGCGAGCCACACAAGACTTTGGTGTACGGAAGCCGAAATGGGGCCTGATTTTAAAATCGAAGACATTCCTCAAACAGTTGCCGACGGTCTTGATGAAATAAATGTTAGAAATTGTTTGGTTATCTGTGATTTTGTTCCGCTGGGATTAGACAGGTTGGCTCCTTTACTTAATGCAGCAACAGGTTTTAATTTCTCAGCCGAATCATTAGCTCAGGTCGGTACAAATATTACAAATCTTGCACGTAAATATAACTTAAGAAACGGAAGAAAAGCAAGCGATGATACTTTACCCGGCCGATTTTTCGACGAAGAATCCCTTTCAGGTTTTATGAGAGGAAAGAAAATTGACCGCAAATTCTTTAAGTCAATTGTTAAGGAATATTATGACATTCGCGGATGGAATGAAAATGGGGAGCCTGTATAAAAGTTAATCTGCGGGTGACTTAAAGTCACCTGCTGATTATTCTGAAATAAGATTTATCTGTTACTATAAAACACTTATTGCAAGGTACTTGGTTCGGTCAAGTAATATGTAAGATCCCTTATACTTCAAACAATTCAGCAGGATTTATTTTAAATTGTAACATTTTTGCTGTCTCTCTACCACCATCACCACCTTTTCTTTGCATTGTAATATTTCCTATTTTAATGCTACCTCGTTTTGTTATTATTACTTTCCCATTACCATAATGATTAGCAACAATATTTATTGGTTTTAATACCCATCTTGCATTTTTTTCAACCATTTGAGCAACTAACATCCACTCTGCTGCAAATTTACCGCGGCCTTTGATAATGTCGTTTATGATTAGTGTTTTATGTTTTTCTAACCAATTTATTAAAATGTTTTGATTTGCTTTATTAAATTCATTAATAAATGTACGTCTTGGGTCTTTCGGGTTTTTAATTGTCGGTTTTAATTCCCCTGTATATTTTTTCAAAATTTTTGTCACGATATCAGGAATTGACCACATTTCTACATATTTATCAATCCACCTTTTATCGATCTGATTAAATCCTTTTGTGTTACTTACAAATTTGACTTGTAAGTTTTCTACATCCAATGCTTTCTTCAATTTAATCGTTACTTGTACCTGAACATCAGTCTTATAACCGGAAATTATTATTGCTTCAACATATTTGATTTCGGTCAGATTGTAACCCATAATTTTAAGCCAGGATTTTGCATCTTCGTCTTTTTCCCAATTGTTAAATTTATTAGCAATATCTTTTTCATTTTTAAAACCGTCTTTTGCAGTTTGAGATCCTCTTTGAATTAAATCCATTATAAAGTGAATAAGTTTTGTTTGACATATTCTTTTAATCTTTCTTTTGCAATTTTCGTATATTCTAAAGATATTTCTGATCCTATCCATTTTCTATTTAGAAGATGAGCAACTTTTGCTGTTGTACCACTTCCCATAAAAGGGTCATATATTAAATCTCCCTCATTTGTCCATGTTTTAATTTGGTCGTAAGCTAATTTTTCAGGAAATATTGCAGGATGTTTATATGCAATTTTGTCCTTTGTTGAAATTCCACCTCCAATTGAATAAAAAAACACATTGCCAACTTTCTTTTCTTTTGTTCTTTCTACTTTTTTGTAATTTAAAGTTCCTTCCTTGCCACGATTTTTCATATTCGCCAAACCATTATATTTTGTTAGCTCTGTATTAGGATTAAATGTTTTTGGTGCACTTTTTGAAAATGCAAACATATATTCAAAATGTTGATGGTATCTATTTCCTGTTGTTGGCATCGGATTATTTTTGTAGTAAATCATTGTGTCATGAATATTAAATCCCATTTCCTTAAAATAAAGGGCTTGTTTAAATGAAGTTCCTGTTTCACTGCCATTTTCTGTTTTATCTCCAACAACCCATATAATAATGCCTCCTTTTTTTATAATTCTAAATAATTCGGTTACAATTTTTTCAAAAGGTAAATCATAGCTATTATAATTTCGTAAATCATCATAAGGAGGAGATGTTAAAACCATATCAACACTTTCTTTTTGCATTATAGCCATTGTGTCAATGCAATTCTCATTATATATTCTATTATACTCAATTTTCCTCATAATGCAAAGATAGTTTTTTCTTTACTTTTTCTATTAACTGGCTTATTCCATGTCCTTAATTTTCCTTTTAAAGGGTTTGGCCTTGAAACACGGTGAGAACGGGATATACCCTAAAAAGAAAAGAGTAATATCCATGATTAAATATTATGTAAACTGTTAAAGTCACCTGCTGACTTTATAGAACTTATTTTCTATTTCCAGAATTAAGAATTTGCTCCTCTCATCAGAAACATTATTTCATTGGCAGTTCGTTGGTTGAAAGTGAAAGCAAGTTCTTTGTAGTTAATCAAATCAACGATGGTTCCAATCAGGCAAAGTCCACCGGTGAATAAATACAAAATTCCCATTCCGATTTGTCCGATAAGAAATCGTTGGACACCTGCAACAATCACTAAACCAAGCAAAGTAGTTAATAAAATGATTTGTGGGTCTTTTCTTCTTGCACGATAAATGTTTACAAATTGTTGGAGTTGCGTATCATCCAATTCTTTTGTTATGTTTTGGATGTAAGCCATTTCTTCGCCCTGAAGTTCTGGCATAATTTGAAATAATCTATTCATTGTGTTGTGGGTTTTGGGTTAATCCCGATACAAAACGGGATGATTTTTTATATGAATTTTTGAATACTTGAATTATTCTTGAAACTAAAATTACCACGGCAATAATTCCCAAAGGATGGGCATAAAAGGAATTTTGTAAATCACCCCTGAAAAAGTATGATATTGAATGGCCTAAGCCACATCCCGGGCAGTATTTAAATCCCAAATTATGAAAAACACAAAAACTATAATGCTGTTCGTTTTCAGGATTAAGAAAAGCCAATGAAACTAAAGCACCTATCCAGATAAATGCTTCAAGGTTTTTACGAAAATATTTTAATCCGGTTAGTATTTTAGTTTTCAATATTCAGGTTTTTTATTGAACAAATATAATTATTATTTTAATGCTATAATAATAGTTAACAATAAATTTATTAACACATTTTTATATAAACATTTTTCAAGAAAAGACCGCTTTTAAAAGGTATGGATGAATTTCCCCTATTTTTTTAATTCACCAAAATCATATTCATAGATATTGGTAATAGTTCCATTTTCATCCCACCATGTTTCTTTGCCATGCTTTAAATTGTCAAAATAATTTACTTCAATTTTTATTTTGCCATTTGGATGATAGGCTTTTTGCTTTCCGCTACCGTTTTTGAAATCACCAATTCCAACAATTTTCCCTTCGGGATCATAGTACAGCCAACGTCCGTCGTACATTCCGTTTTTATAACCACCTTCTGCTTTCAAGTTGCCGTTTTCAAACCACGCAAAATATGATCCATCAAGTGTGTCATTTCTAAAGAATTTTTCAGAAACTTTATTTCCTCCTTTATCCCAATAGATTGAAATTCCGTTTTGTAGGTTATTTTTATAGTTTTCTTCACTTTCTTTGTATCCTACTTTATTCCATCTTATTAAAGTTCCGTTTAGCTTATTATCTTTATAATTTGCAAACATCTTTTTTTTTCCGTTTTCATGCCACCATTTTGCTTCCCCATTAATAGCTTCATTTTTATATGAAATTTCCGATTTTTTATTGCCATTTTCGTAGTATAAAACCTCTCTATTTGAGCATCCCGAGAAAATAAATATTATTATCGCTAAACAAAATAAATAAAGGATAAGTTTTGATAACGTTTTTGATTTCATAGTCTGTGAATATCTTGCTTTTTTATGCCGACATAATAACAAAATTAAAATGGATATATTTCTTTTTAATTTTTGTATTCAAATATCGGTTCGGGAATTTTTTTATTCATATCAAGTAATTTAAAATCCTGATATTTATAAATATTCCAATGTTTGTTTTCAAATCCACCTTGCCATTTTTTTTCAAAAATAAATTTTGTGTGCAAAAGATTAATATCAAAATAAGGCAAACAATCCTGAAAATCCCTTCCAAAACTATTAAGTGCATTTAGAAAATACCATGCAATATCGAATCCTTCAAAAGAATATTGTAGGGGTTCGGTTTTGAATTTCGACCGGAAATCAAGAACAAATCGTTTCACATTATTATCATCATAATCAATAAAATGTTGTGAAAAAATATTTGATTTTAATTTAATAAGATACTTAGAATCCAGTTCACAAAATTTATCCCATCGTGGCAAACAAATTAAATTAATGTTCATTGAATCGGCAATTTGGTATAATTGAGTAATTAAATTAATTGCAAAAACATTGTTTCTTGTTGAAACTAAAATAGTATTATCACGACACACGGAAGCATTTTTTGCAATTCCCGCAACGCTGTCTCTGCTATAAATAATTTCTTTAACGGAATTTAAAAACAGCGTACTGTCATCAGGTAAACTCTCCAAGCTATCACGAAAAACCAATGTATTTTCAATGCTGAAATCATTAGTGTAAGGTATTTTGTGTAAGGAAGTATCCCAATCAACAACATCAATTGTGTCAATATACGAAATGCTATCCATAAAATTTATTTCTTCAAGAATATTCAATAATTCATAATTTTGAAAATAAACCGAATCGTGAATCAAATCAGAAATACCAAAAAAGAGTTGCGATGAAAGCAAAGCTTCGGTATAGGATGTTTGTCGAACAACCATGATGTTATCATCGGAGAAATTATTAATAACAAAATCAATAACATTATTATATTGATCGTATTCAGATGATTGTATTTTATAAACATTTGGATTTTGAAACAGGATTTCTTCTCTCGACGAAAATGGATTTACTATGCTTATGTTGTGAATTTTTGCAAATTCGGAAATAACGGCGAAACTTTTGCTAAAAACTGGCCCGATAATAAGATCCATGAACATAAATTCACGGTTTCTTAAAATTTCGGTAGCCTGATCGTCATCATTTCCAAGATCGTAAACAAACAAATTGATTTGCATTCCTGATTTATTTAATGAGTCAACTGCTATCATAAAACCTTCATAAAACTGAAGGAAACGAAAAGATTTTTCATATTCGTAAGGCAGTGATTCAAAATCAATTTCATCCATAATACTATCAGGATAATTCAATTGATCTAAATCATCTAAATAAAAAGGAAGCATTAATGCAACATTATAAATAATACCGCGGTTAATGAAATAATTTCCACAATTTATGCTATCAATATTATTTGGTTTAAAGACTTTTTCGGTTTCCTTTATTTTTTCCTCAATAATTTCTTCCGGTTCAATAATATCGGGCTCAACTGGAATTTTTATTGTTTGCCCTTTAAAAACCTTATTACCGAGTTTAGGATTAATTTCTAAAATATTATAGATATTAATATTGTAATCTTGAGCTATACGTTTTAATTTTTCTTTCTTAACGGCTTTGTGTAATATGAAATCATTCAGTCTTTTTTTTTTTTGAATCCTGATAATTTGACCAATTTTTAAATTGAGCGTAAGCCCGGGATTCCATTCCTTCAAGCTATCAATGCTAACTTTATATTGAATTGCTATCCGGTAAAGAGTTTCTTTCTTTTTAACTACATGATTAATATATTCCGTTTTCTCATCCTGAATAATTGCCTTTTTAACAATAGGTTTTTCAATATTATATTTTTGTGGAATACGAATTATTTGTCCTGTTTTCAGATTGTCAACGGGATTAGGGTTTGCGTTTTTAATTCTATCGACCGGGATTGAGTAATATTGTGAAATGCTATACAAAGTTTCATCTTTTTTTACGGTATGAAACAAATACTTATTTGTTGGCCTTGCCGGAATATCTTTGGAAGAAATTCTTTCTTCGGACTCATTAGTATTTGATGTTGCAGATATAATTTGGGGACTTTTTGAGTTATTTGAACTATTTGAATTATTGCTTGTTGGAGTTTTATTTTGCGAGGTTTTTGGTTTAGCTGAAGAATTATTACCGGTTTTTGGCTTAATCAAATTTGCTTTTCTTTGAGTTGATTTTTTAGAAATAACAGGAATTTTTACATATTCATTTTTCCCGAAAGAATTTGAATTTAATTTAGGATTAGCAAATTTTATATCTTCGGGAGTTACGAGATAAATACTTGCAATTTCTTCAATTGTTTCATTTTCTCTCGAAACATGATAAATAAAATCGAAATCTTTAGGATCAAATCGGGGAGTTTGTGTTTTTATTGGGGCATTTGTGTTTTTTGATAAACCCGAAGAAGGGATTTTTAACACCTGTTTTATCCTCAGTCCGTCTAAAACACCCGGATTTTCACGTGCAATATTTTCAATGCTTTGTGAATAAGCTTTTGATATCGAATACAATGTCTGTCCTTTTTCAACTGTATGAAGATAATATTCTTTGTTATTGATTTGCTTCGTAATATTTGATTTTATAACCGGCGTAGGGCTTTGATTTTGAGCAAAACCGATTAGACTAAAAGTAAGAATCAATATTAATATTTCGAGTTTCTTCATTTTTACAAATATATAAAAAAAATAAACGCTTATTCCCATTCAATTGTTGCGGGAGGTTTTGAACTAATGTCGTAAACAACCCTATTCACTCCCCTTACTTTATTAATAATTTTGTTTGAAATATCTGATAAAAACTCATAAGGTAAATGTGACCAATCGGCTGTCATTCCGTCTGTTGATTCTACTGCTCTTAAAACTATTGTGCTTTCATAGGTTCGCTCATCGCCCATTACACCAACCGATTGAATTGGAAGCAAAATTGTAGCTGCCTGCCAAACTTTATCGTATAATGCCCATTCTTTTAATCCATTAATATAAATATCATCGGCATCCTGAAGGATTTTAATTTTTTCATTGCTAACTTCACCGAGAATTCTAATCCCGAGGCCGGGGCCGGGAAAAGGATGGCGTTTTAACAAATCTGTATTAATTTCGAGTGCTTTTCCAATTCGCCTGACTTCATCTTTAAATAAAGAGTTTAAAGGTTCGATTAGTTTCAGTTTCATAAAATCGGGTAATCCTCCCACATTGTGATGCGATTTTATGGTAGCTGACGGGCCCTTCACTGATTTTGATTCAATAACATCGGGATAGATTGTGCCTTGTGCCAGCCATTTAACATCTTTAATTTTATGAGCTTCATCGTCAAAGACTTCAATAAAAGTATTTCCGATTATTTTTCTTTTTTTCTCAGGATCGCTAACATTTTTTAGAGCATTAATAAAACTCCAGCCGGCATCTACTCCTTTAACATTTAAACCGAGATTTTTATAGGATTCTAAAACGGTTTCAAATTCATTTTTGCGAAGCAAACCGTTGTCAACAAAAATGCAATGAAGGTTTTTGCCGATAGCTTTATTTAACAAAAATGCCGTTACCGAAGAATCAACTCCGCCTGATATTCCCAGCACAACCTTATCGTTAGCAATTTTTTTCTTAAGCCACTCTACTGTGGTGTGGACAAAGGAATCGGGAGTCCATGACTGAGAACATTTACAAATATCGACAAGGAAATTCTTCAACAAAATCATTCCATCAGTAGAATGATACACCTCGGGGTGAAACTGAAGGCCAAAAATATTTTCGCCCGAGATTTGAAAACCTGCAACGTTAACATCGGCGGTGCTATTAATAATTTCAAACTTTTCAGGATTTTTAACAATTGTATCGCCATGCGACATCCAAACCTGGCTTCCGGGTTCAATACCCTTCATAAGAGGGTTTGATTTGTTTATGAAAGAAAGATTCGCTCTTCCGTATTCCCTTATCTTTGAATGAAGTATATCTGCTTCTTCGTTTAATGCAATTAATTGAGCTCCATAACAAACACCAAATAAAGGAGCTTTGTTTTTAATTTTATTTATATCAATTCGCGGTGAATTTTTATCAAACACCGAAAAAGGACTGCCTGATAAAATTATACCTTTAATGTTTTTGCTTATTTCGGGGATAGAATTAAACGGGTGAATTTCACAGTAAACATTCAATTCCCTGACTTTTCGAGCTATGAGCTGGGTGTATTGAGATCCGAAATCGAGTATTAAAATAGTTTCTTCCATTTTGCAAAGATTGAATTTTTTTTGATTATGGAAAAGAAAATCAATATAAAAACTTTGTTATTATAATTTGGAAATTTTGATTCTCAATTTAATTTTCATTTTATAAATAAAGGTCAATCAATCCTTGGGGGGCATTAATATAAACCTTTTTATTGTCGCTATCAACACTTTTCACAATTTCATCAACAATCGGAACCAGTATTTCTTTTTCTTTAAATAATATTTGCAAAAGCGATTGTTCAGGGAGTTCAAGAATATCATTAATTATCCCGATATCTCCATGATCTTCATCTTCAACCGAAAATCCAATAATTTCATGAAAATAAAATTTTTCATCCGGCAAATCAGGTAAAAAATCAATTGGAAGAAAAAGATTAAGCTTTAGAAATTTTTGGGCTTTTTCAGGATTTGAAATATCTTCAAGTTTTACGGTAGCATAATTTCCTTTTATTTTTATTGTTTCAATAAAAAAAGGGATAAGTTTTTGATTAATTTCAATAAAAACCATTTCAAGATCATTGTAATTTTCGGGATGATCAACATCAAGAAAGAAAATCACTTCTCCATTCTTCCCAAAAGTTTTTGTAATGATTCCTAAATTAAAACAATCTTCTTTTTTCATAAATTATTTTTCAGGTTCAAACCGACATAAATTTTTTCATATAAATATACACAAACATATGAAAAAATTTATACGGAGGTTCCCTCTGTCCTATTTATTTCAATTTTTTTTTCAGAGGAAATATAAAAAAAAGGCTAATGTAAAAGGAATTCCCTTTTCCATAGCCTTTAATATTTTTGTTAAAGAGAATATTTATTCAGCAGTTTTTTCTTCTTTTGTTTCTATTTCTGTTTCTTTTTTCTCTCCTTCAGGTTTTTCTTTTTTCTCAGTTGTTTCTGCTTGTTTAGGAGTTTCTTCTTTTGCAGGAATTTCTTCTTTTGCAGCAGTTTCCTCTTGAACAGGAGCTTCTTCTTTTTCAGGAGTTTCTTCTTGTTTAGTAGCTTCTTCTGCAGCAACATCACCTTCTTTAGCCCTTTGATCTTCTAACTCTTTTGCTTTTTTCTTAGCAATTTTAGCAGCTATATCTTCTTTGATTTTTGTTTCAGTTTCAAGGCGTTTTTTATTTTCATCCTTTAATTTCAAGTCTTGGTCTTTTATCTTTTGGAGTTTTTTATTCTCCTTTTCAGCTAACCAAGTTTGGAATTTAGCTTCAGCTTGTTCTTCTGTTAAAGCTCCTTTTTTAACCCCTTTCAGGAGATGATCTTTGAGCATAACACCTTTTACAGATAATATAGAACGTGCTGTATCTGTTGGTTGAGCTCCGTTTTGAAGCCATTGAATTGCTTTGTTCATATCCAATTCAATTTTTGCAGGATTGCATACGGGATCATAAGTGCCAATTTTTTCTATAAATTTTCCATCTCGTGGTGCCCGACCATCCGCAATAATAATGTGGTAAAAAGGATTGCCCTTTTTCCCTCTTCTTTGTAATCTGATTTTTACCGGCATTTTTTAATTTTTATGTAATTAATAATTTCTCAACGGTTTTTAGAAGAATGAATTACCATTCTATCCCACATGTTTTCAACTGTTTAATCCTTTTGCCAAAAACCGGCTGCAAATATCGGAATTATTCTTTAATTAATAAAGAAAAAAGTTTTTAATTTTTTTATTTTGCTTTTACAATTGTCATGGATTTTATGCTTGCACAAACGAAGTATTAAATAATTTTGTAATATTGTAACGTAATCCATTTTTTATAAAATAATTACGATGTCGGGAAAGAATAGAATAATTTTAGCAATAGTACTCTTAGTATTAGTGATAATAATTGGAGTTGTAGGTTATATGTCAATCGAAAACTACTCTTTAATGGAGAGTTTTTATATGTCGGTAATAACCATCACAACAGTTGGTTTCGGAGAAGTAAAACCTTTATCACCGGCTGGAAAGGGATTTACAACATTCTTAATTTTAATAGGTTTTGTAAGCCTGGCTTTTATGGGCCGGGCTATCGTGGAATTGTTTTTTGAACGTATTTGGAATATTAGTTTTAAACTTAAAAATATGAGATCGAAAATATCAAAATTAAAAGAGCATTACATTGTTTGTGGTTATGGAAGAGTTGGAAAAGGATCAGTTGAATATTTGTTAAACGCAGGCGTAGAATTTGTAATTATTGAGCATTCGCATGAACAATGCCTTGAACTTCAAAAAGAAAATTATTTATTTATTGAGGGTGATGCTTCGAGGGAAAACATTTTACTTAATGCTAAAATCAAAAATGCTAAAGGTTTGCTTGCTCTTTTAAACAATGATCCCGATAATTTGTTTCTTGTTCTGACTGCCCGTGAATTAAATCCAACCTTAAATATAATTTCGAGAGCTGAAGACCCGATGTCGGAAAAGAAAATCATTCGTGCCGGTGCCGATAAAGTTATAACTCCTTACATAAATACCGGAAAACAAATTGCAAACATGGTTTTAAATGAAAATGATGATGCTTTTTTCTCATCGGAGTTTAACGAACTTACAAAAATAGTCCCCCAATGGATTGATATAAAAACCGGTTCCGATATGCTTGGAAAAACCATTGCTGTTGTTGCCGAAGAAATGAATCGAATTGTATATGGATTAAGAAGAGTGGGACGGGATTTTATTTTTCCTGATGAAAACATTGTTCTGAAAAATGCGGATAAGCTTCTTGTCCTTGATGATGAAACAATTGATAAAAATAAAACCGTCGTTAATTCAAAGGAATTGAAAAAATTGGTAATAGTCGATGATAACCCGATTATTTTACATTTGTATGCGAGGCTATTTCAAAAAAACGGATTTTGTCCAATTACAGCTACGAACGGTGAAGAAGGTTTCGATTTGATAAAACAGGAAAAACCGGTAGCTGCGGTAATTGATTATATGTTACCTGTTTTGTCAGGTATTGAATTATGTTCTCAAATCAGAAAAGATAAAGAACTCAATAATATTAAATTAATATTGTTTACGGGTGATAAGGAAGAAGAGACAAATAAACGCGCCTTACAAGCCGGAGCTGATGAGGTTGTTATTAAAAGCCCGGATGCACAAGAAATTATTAATACGGTTATTGATATTCTGAATAATTAAATAATCACCCCTTCCACGCAACCTTTTCTTCTATAAATCATCATAGTTATAGAAAATAAATCGAATAAAAAATTGAAAACGATAAATATGAGAAAAATTATTCTAATTTGTTTTATCTGTCTTGCCGGAAACTTATATATTTCAGCACAAGGAAAACAATCGGAAAATGTTATTTCCGATACAAGCCCAAAAAATGTAAATGAAATGAACAAAGATGTTGTTCAGGATGAAGTTAAAACAAGCAATTACTCTTTTACAGGTTATTATAATGTTACGGATTTGGGATTTTTAGTCGGATCAACTTCAAATGTAAATAAAGCACCTTTTTCATTTTTAACTGTAAACGGTTATCAATTTACCGAGCAGTTAGGAGCAGGAATTGGTGTTGGAGTTGAATTCTTTTCCGAAAGTTATTTGCCTTTAGTACTGGATGCAAGATATTATTTTCGTGAAGCAAACTTTTCTCCTTTTGCATTTGTGCGTGGAGGATATTTATTTGCTTTAGAAGAAAGTGCAAACCACTACATATATCATGATTATCCCGTTTGGTCCAGTTTTATCCCCCCTACTCCGGAATGTAAACCAAAAGGTGGGTGGATTATAAATCCGGGTTTAGGAATAAGAAATATGTTTAACGAACATTTCGGCATTGTTTTCAGTGCAGCTTACAGGTTCCAGAGCCTTCACTACGAATACAATGATGACAGTAAGCTAATTCTTGAATCGAACCGGCTTGATCTTAAAATTGGTATTATTTTTAAATAAAAATTTGAAGCAATGAAAAAAACAAGCATTTTTCTAATAATAATTATAGCAATTGCCATAAGTTCTTGTAAAGATAAATATATTGAAATATTTACGGCTAATAGTCCAATATATTTAAGTTATGAGACCTTACGAAATTCAGTAAAACAAACTGATGCAAAGGTACTTGAAAATCCAGGTAAATTTTATTTCAAGGATAATTACATTTTTGTTGTCGAAAAAATGAAAGGGATTCATATTATAAACAATACCGATCCGGCTAATCCCAAAAATTTAACATTTATCGAAATACCGGGAAATGTCGATCTTGCCATAAAAGGAACTGTTTTATATGCAGATAGCTATATTGATATGATTGCAATTGATATTTCCGATCTTTCAAATATAAAAGAAATAAAAAGAATTGAAAAAATTCTGCCCTATACACTTCCACCGACTGTTGAAGATTATCCAATCGCTAAAATAGATGAAGATAAAGGTGTTGTTGTTGATTGGGAAATTAAAAAAGTCAGACAGGTTGTTGACAATAATTATTACCCTATTTATAAATGGGAAAATAACTTCGCTTTATCCGATAGAACTTATGTTAACACCGGAGGATTAAGCAATACCGGTATAGGTGTTGGCGGTTCAATGGCGCGCTTTAGCATTAAGGATAACACTCTTTATGCTGTTGATGTAGCACAGTTGCATGTTTTAAATATCAGCACACCGGCTGATCCCAAAAGCATTAACGATATTAACGTAGGCTGGGATATTGAAACAATGTTTATTCTTGAAGATAATTTATTTTTTGGTACACGAACCGGCATGTTGATTTATGATATTTCTTCACCCACCTCTCCACGCTATATTAGTACATTCTGGCATATGACAAGTTGCGATCCGGTTATAGTTCTGGATACACTTGCTTACATAACACTGCGTGGCGGCAATATTTGTGGAAATAATCTCAATGAACTGAATGTTGTTTCGATAGCTGATCTCGAAAATCCAAATTTATTAAAAATATATCCCATGTCAGGTCCTTATGGATTGGGTATTGATGATAATGTTTTGTTTATTTGTGATGGCGATGCAGGATTAAAAATCTATGATGCAAGTGATCCATTGGCAATAGATGATAATATGTTGGCTCATTTCCCGGAAATTCAAGCGTTTGATGTAATTCCTATTAATGGTGTATTAATACTTATAGGTGAAGATGGAATTTATCAATACGATTATCAGGATATTGAAAACATTACGTTTATAAGTAAAATTGAAATTGGTTGAGACCTCTTGAAAGCATAAGTATCGTAAATAAAAATCATAAACGTTTGTCAATAGCGAGTGTAAATGGTTATACTGTTATATGGTTAAATTGTTAACAATACCACTAAAACATCTAAGCATTTTTCCAAATGTTTTGAATCCTTGCGAATCTTTTTAACTATCACAAGTTTTTTTTAATTCCTGAAATTGGTATCAATTATGAATTTTTACTTCCCAATTTCCCGGCCCGTAGATTTCAAATTCAAATGTTACTAAGAGTTGGGCAGTATGTATCTTATTCCACGTCATGTAATTTACTCTTCCTGTAAAAGGAAACTCAATAAATTCATAGCCAATTCCATTTCCTAACTTCAATTCAGTCCCACTACTTCCGGATATTAGAAATTCAGAAATCCCATTGTTTGGTGCTCCGTTTTGGAGAAAATAAATTAAAACTCTATTGGGATTACCACTCCCCATTCTATCAATACTATATCTGTCAACTCCCCTATTTACTAATACTTTTGGTTTTTCGGGTACCGGCCCCATATATTTCCCATTTTCCCAAAGACCATCTTGAATACTGTCTTTGTCATTATATTTAAAAGTGTAAATACCCTTTCCTTCTCTTTTTCCACCCAACCATTCTCCAATATACTTTGCACCATTAGCATAAATATATGTCCCAACTCCATCAGGTAATCCTTTTCGGAAACGGCCTTCATAAGTGTCTATGCCAACTGCTTTTCCTTTACCATGAGCAAGGCCTTTTTTGCATTTCCCATCATAAGTTCCGGCAATTTCAGGTAATAAAACTTTACATTCTTTTTGTCCAAACACAAAAATACTTAATGCAAAAAAAACAATCAGCAGTTTGATTCTTTTGTAATTTTTCATTTTTTTAATTTTTAGTGTATAATATTTTTATCAATAATAAATAGTTGATTTCTTACTCAATCGGCTCCCAATCGGCAAACCTATCGAAAATCAAAAATGTTTTTGGCTCGGTTACCTGAAAGTCATTAGAATTATAAGTCCAGCCCATTGTTTCCGAGCCTCCACCACCTTCAGTTGTAATCAAAAAACGATTTGCAAGATGACCGAAGTAATTCGCTTGATCGCGTGGAGAAAATCTATCCCCTCCACTCGGATCGACCGGAATCCAACCATAGTTAGGCAAATAAATTTCAACCCAACGGTGAAAAACATCGTCGAAGCTTGATTCATCACCCCTTACAACTACCGAACCTACGTAACGAGCCGGTAAGCCCGCTGCCCTGCACATTGCGATATAAACAAAAGAATATTCGGAACAAGAACCGTTTCCTCTTTCCAACACAGTTGGGGCCGTATTCCATCCACCGACCATTTCGTAATACATATTATCTATAAGATAATTGAATATTTTTCGGGCAATCCAAAAGGGATTTTTTTCATCACCTACTACATTTTTAACTGCATTCTGAATTACCGGATGATCTGTTCCGTATTTTTCATTATTTTCAAGATATAATCCGCTGATTTCCGGAGGAATTTCTTCAAGTGATCCTACTTTATCGGGGAATATGAAATATCTGATATCGGAAACAGAAGCATTTACAAACATTTCAGCATCACGGATCTCGCCTGAGGAAATATTTTTAAATTCAAAATGAGCAGTTTCCTGTCCCCATTTATCTTTTACAATTTCGGTCGGTTTTGGAGAATATGTTATTTCGCCGTTAATTTTCTGGTTTGGCCTGTCCACAGGAATTGCAATATGAATATCAACATCTTTTGCTTTTCCAGGGCCAAAGTTTGATAGTTGATGGATAATTGTAATTTTTGAATTTCGTTGATTGCTAAGTTTAAAATTTTGCTTACTGTCAATTTCAAGCTTGTAAATTTTATCATATTCCGAATCTGCCGACCACAGATTCTCACCGGTATAACATAAACCCCTTGAATAAGGCCCCGGAGAGTCGGTAATAATAATTACACATCCCGATTCGGGATCAACCATATAAATCTCATCCTTGATCCTATCTGAAACCCATAAATATTTTCCGTCAAAAGTTAAACCGCGTGGGTCAACCGAAGGGGATTTTAAGGAGCGTATTGTCGTTCCGTCGTCGGGACTGAATTGTATTAATTCATCGGAAGCGTCATCAACACACCATAAATATTTTCCATCCCAACATAAACCTCGTGGAGAAGAGCTAGGTGATTGAACAACTTTCAAAATTGTCCCATCATTAGGGTCAACACGATAAATAACTCCATTATAATTTTCCGATAAAGGAATTCCTCCTTTTACATCAGCGTTCCATAGTGCTTCGCCATCCCATGCCAATCCTGTGGGCCAATAAGCCGGTGAGGGAATACTTCTAACTACTTTACCGTTTTTAGGATTTATGCAAAACAGTTTATCTGCTTTACGATCGGCAAGCCATAAATTTTCTCCATCAAAAGTCATTCCGGTTGGAAATTTACCCGGAGTTTTATAGGATTTAATTACTTCACCAGTGTAAGCCAAGAGAAACGCCGGAAAAAGGATCAGTGAAACAAAAAACAGAACAAAAATCCCTGAAAATGTTTTTTTCATAACAATAATATTTTCGTATATTTATTAAATATTTATCAAAAAATAATCGGATAAAATTAATAATAATATTGAGATAATTTTAAAATACTGCAGATTCAATTATAAGTTTCTCCTACTGACTCAATGACACAAGCAATTGTACAGAACCTTGTGAAAACACATTGAATTGGTTCTTACATTGGTTGGAACGCGTCTTACATTGGTTGGAACGCGTCTTACATTGGTTGGAATGCGTCTTACATTGGTTGGAACGCGTCTTACATTGGTTGGAACGCGTCTTACATTGGTTGGAATGTGTCTTACATCGATTGGAACGCGTCTTACATTGATTGGAACGCTTCTTACATTGATTGGAACGCTTCTTACATCGGTTGGAAGGCCTCTTACATCGGTTGGAACGCTTCTTACAAAGGGAGTGGGCTTGGAATATATGTAAAAGAAAGTTTACCACAAAGGAGTTCTAAGGATTTTCACGGAGGAGCACTAAGAGGGGAGTTTAAAATCGGTGATTAGTGAAATTTCCCGCAAATTTCGCTGATGAACGCAGATGAATAGCGAAGGATGCAAAGAATTATAATATCGAATATTGAACAAGGAATTTTGAATAATGAAAAAACTGCCGCATATATCGCAGATCATTTTACATATACTTTTGCCATTTTACTATCAGCACTTTTTCATCTTCAAGTTTCAAATAACCATAATCATAGCAAAAATGATAAATGTTTTTGTTCTTTGTTTTGTATGTGTTTGTAAAGTAATTGAAATCAAATCCTAAATCCAGTAAAAAATCCTTTCTAACAGTAGTTTTCCCTTCGGGGCTTGCAAATCTTAATACTGATCGATTCTTTCGCAGTATTTTATTTATTCCTTTGATAAAAGACTCAGAACGATTTGGATTACTGTTATGCCAAGCATTTCGGCATTGATTGTCGCAAAACCTTTTATCAATACGGCCCTTTATTTTATTTCCACAGTAAATACAATTATTATCCATTTTATTAAACGTTTATATACGTTTATAAATGTTTTTTAAACGCTTAACAAAGATAGGTATTTCTATTTTTATAAACTGAATTAAATACAAGAAAAATGGAAACATCTACAATTTATCTTAATCGCACAAAATACAATAATCAAGACCTGATAAGGCTTTTGTTTAAAGCAAATAATAAAGTAAGTGATATAATCAATAAAAACGATTGGATACAATTCCATCCCGGCCTTAAATCCTATTGTACAAAGTGCTCCCGTCAAAACATAAATATTATAAAAGATTTATTTAAGGGTATTGCTAATGTAAATACATATTATTTGAATGCAAAACCAAAAGTAAATGCTGATGAAATTGTTATTAATAAAGCAATATCGTTTAATCAAATACTTCCTTATGCAAAAAAAGAAGGAAGCGTACTGTTAATACCTGTAAAGGATGAAGGCGATAAAAAAATCTTAATCAAACATAAGTATAACAGAAAGATATATAAATTATTTAAAAATAGTGAATATATACATTGGGGCAAGAAACACAGAGCATTCTTTATTTTAGCAAAGAAATCTACTGTTTATAAATTCATCAGTGATTTCTCAGAAATAGTTAAAATAAATCTTCATCATAAACTGGTTTTAAATGATCTTAATATTAAAAAGCTTTTATTAGAGCAACACTACGAAAAAAATACAGATTATAAAACTTGTCCGGATTTGTTTCTTCAAAGCATGAATGCAGAGAACAAAAGTGCAAGTACAATTAAGGTTTATCATTTTATGCTACTAAGATTTATCAATACATATAAAAGTTGCAACATAGAACAAATAAACAAATTTACAGAGTCACAAATCAATGAATATCACACTGAGATGCAACAAAGTAAATCTTTTTCTCCAGGCACATTGAATCAATCGGTAAATGCCATAAAATACTATTATAACTTTGTTTTGAAAAAGGAAATGAGTTATAAGCAGATTATCAGGCCTAATAAAAACAAAAAATTACCTAATTACTACAGCAAGGAAGAAATTACGAAAATAATTAATGCTACCATTAATATAAAACATAAAGCCATGATAATGTTAATGTTTTCGGGAGGCTTAAGGATAAGTGAATTACTTGAATTAAAACCGGAAGACATCTTGTCGGATGTTATGCAAATTCATGTAAAAGAGGCAAAAGGCAGAAAAGACAGATATACAATTTTATCCGAAAAAGCCTTAATGATATTGCGGGAGTATTACAAAAAAGAAAAGCCCGGTGAGTATTTGTTTGAAGGACAGTTTGGCGGAAAGTATTCGGCAAGTAGCTTCAGAAATGTTCTGAGTAAGAGCATTAAAAAAGCCGGAGTAATTAAAAAAGGAGCATCACATGTGTTGCGGCACACCTTTGCAACACATTTACTTGAAGCAGGGGTTGATATAAGATATATACAGGAACTACTGGGCCATAATTCATCAAAAACAACAGAAATTTATACACATGTAGTGAATAAAGAATTACAGAAAATAAAAAGTCCGTTGGACAATTTGAATATTTGAAATATTTTATATAGATTTGCATAAAAAAAAATGAATATTTATATAAAAATAAATAAATTACTACTAATCATTAAATTAACAAAAAACATTACAATAGGTAAATGCGAAATAACGCTTATAGCGTAGTAATTATTTACAAGTTGTGTGGCATAAGAAAGAACACATTGACTAATAGTTAAAATATATAGTAGAATAAGTATGAGAACACAAGACAATAAAATTTCCGCAATTTTTCAATTAGCCGGAAACAGATATTGGACTGCATCGTTACTTCCTGCTCTGCTTGGTACTACACTTCCATTTTGGCTTAATCCACCTGATTTTAAATTTAGATTGTTAGAAGGAATATTGTTTCTCATAGTAATTTTTTTTGGCCATGTAGGTTTCTCTTTGCTGTTTTCTGGTTTTTCAAAACGAATCAACACAAAACTGAAAAAAAAACTGCTTTTTATTTTGGGAATTTTCAGTTTAACAGCATCTGTTCTCATAGGACTATACATAAACAGTTCTTTGCAATTGCATGCCAACGTTCCTAGTTACATATTCATCATTTATGGAATTACAGCAATTTTCGTTGGTGTACTTTATGTAGTCCCTCCATTTAACTTTTATCAACATCTTTATGGTGAAGTAATTATTAGTGTTGGACTTGGTATGTTACCTGTACTTGGTGCATACCTTGTACAAGTTGGAGATATAACTCGTACAGTTTATTTAGCTTCACTTCCTGTTGTCGTTTCAACAGGTTTATGGGTATGGTTAACAGAGTTAATTAACAAACCAGATGACGAAAAGTTTGGGTATAAAACAACAGTAATGTATTTCAATTATAAGTTTTCCTGCCGCTTTATAACCCTTTCTTTGACTGCTTTAATATATATATCACTGGTGGTGGCAGTTTTTGGTCGATCTTCTTTAAATCCATTATCACTGATAGCGCTATTTTCAATAATTTTTGCAGTGATGATAATTAAAATAATTTGGAAGGATTATGAAAATTTGAGGGTTTTACAAAATGCTAGAAAGTATGCGTTCCTAATTCATCTTTCTATTTGTATTGTCATTATTGCAGCATCTCTTTCGTCTTATTTTAATATGTAATAATATAAGTAGTATAATATTAATATTGAATAAATTACGCCACACAACAACAAATATAATTCATGCCGCAGTTTCATTTTCATAGAAAATGATTTTGTAAATTTGAAGATATAGAAACAAAAGAAACTTATTGAACACGATGCGGCACGCATCATATTCAAACCGTTATGGGCAAGTTTAAGAAACGACACAGCGGGATGACACAGACAAGAGAACCACCTAAAATTCGGCTTAACAGTTCTTGACTAATTCGAATGAAAAAATATTGTGGAGACCAGCGACCACTTAAAAAACGGGGCGATACCGAAAAGCCTTATGAGTAGAATAACTTAAAAAAATAAAATAATGGGAATATTTTTTGGATGGATAATTTTTAGTTTCGTTGTTGGCTTTGTTGGGTCAGGACGAAAAATAGGATTTTGGGGAGCATTTTTCCTCTCTCTATTACTAAGTCCTTTGATTGGACTGATAATAGCATTAGTGTCTAAAGACAAAGAAGATGAAGCATATAAGGAAAAAATACTTCACGCTCAAAAAAGTCAACAAGAAACACTGAATAACCTTTCACAATCGAAACAAAGTGAATCTTCAACAAAATCAATTGCAGACGAATTAGAAAAGTTAAAAAAACTAAGAGAAGAAAATTCAATTACGGAAGATGAATTTGTAAAATTGAGAAACAAAGTGATAAATTCATAAAAAACCAGCCCATAACAATGTATATAAAAAATAAGCGAAATAGTAGTAGTATTAGGGTTTGTAGCCCGTTTCAGCTCCCTTGTAAGTTGAAAGTTTTGCACTTCGAAATCGCTTACTTTTCATATACTTACCGTTATGGGCAATGCAAAAAAATACGAACTAATGGATAATTTATTAATTAACACAAAAAAGGAGAAAAAATGAGAAAACTAATCTTTGCTTTATTTTTAGCGACAATGCTAACAAGTTGTATGACTTACCAAGGTTTTTACAATGTAGGACTTCAAGAAGTTGAGCGACCAGAAAATGCCAAAGAACGATATGGCGAATCTAAAATCATCAACTTTGAAGAAGAAGGTAAAACCAAATACAGTTACGAAGACGAATTAATTAAAATTGTTTGGCTTCCTCTCTCAACACAATTTGCTTTTACTTTGGAGAATAAATCTGATAATTCCATTAAAATAATTTGGGATGAAGCCGTTTACGTTGACGAAAATGGCTCAAGTGGAAGAGTTATGCATTCAGGAGTTAAATATGTTGACAGGAGTAATCCACAGCCACCAACCGTTGTAGTAAAAAAAGCAAAGGTTGATGATATGGTGGTACCCACGGATAACATTTATTACATTAGTGGACAATATGGCGGTTGGCAGACAAAACCTTTATTTCCAAACCGAGCCACAACTCAAGAAGAATTAAACGTACTTACTCAGAAATATGTTGGGAAAACCGTGAAAATACTTTTGCCCTTACAAATACAAGAAACAGTTAATGAATATATTTTCAGTTTTAAGGTTGAAAATTTCATATCAAAATAGCAAAGCCCATAACAAAGTGTAGCAGTAATAAGGGTTTCGGTTGTAAATCAAGCATTCTGCCCCGCATGAAGATTTGTGTAGTTTGACAGGAACGAAGCCCGCAATCCCTTACTACTGCTACACTCAACCGTTAGGTGCAAGTTTAAAAGAGCATCCTGCAAGCAAACAACCAATAAAGAAAAAAAAGAATGAACAAATGGGGATTTTTAAGGGAGACGAATGATAAAGCTCTGAAAGCCGGGATTGATAAAGATACTGGTTATCACAGGACTGGACTTGAAGAATATTTGAAAGTAATTTTCCCTGACATTAAGGATTGGTTGCATGATAAGGCATTAGGCAAAATAGATGGAACAATGTACCGTTGTAGACCTGACTACAGAAGTGAAGAATTAAAGTTGATAGTAGAATTCGATGGATTACCTCATTACACAAACCCTGACATCATTGAAAAGGATTTAAAAAACACTGAACTTTATAATAATTTCGGTTACAAAGTTGTACGAATTCCTTATTTTATTCAATTAAGTAACAGCGCTGTTAGAACTCTATTTGATGTAGAAATATCCGAGGAACTTTTTGACGAGTCAATTCCTTCATTGGGTATTCAAGGACGAAACACACCAGCATATTTATGTCCGTCAGGTATTGTGAGAATGGCAAAAGAATTCAAAAAATTCCCCTCCCAATATCAAACAAATTTAGAGCGTTTAAGGCAACAGAATGACTCTTTTAAAAGTGGTGTAGAATTTCTGGAAAATGAGTATAATAAAATCTAACAGCTAAAATGATACTGTTAAACGATATATTAAATCTGCAAAACCTTGACAACGTGAAAGTGAGGTTTAACCTTATGTTTGCAGATAACTGGAACCCAATTGAGATATTTAAAAATCAAGATTTTGACATATTGTTAGATGGTCAATATTGGAATTACAAGAAAAATAAATCATATAAGAATGGTCAAACGACTATTGGTTTTATCAAAATTACGGGCAGTGATGATTTGTGGCTACTTTTTCACATTGGTAGAATAACTAAAGATTTAGATATCTTAAACGGAGTAGGTTATGAATACGAGATACTTTCCGAGTATGAAAAATATTTTGGTAGACTAATTGTTAAATTTAAAAACAAAGCTCAAACAATGATACGGCTTGCAAATTCCGTGATTTATGATTGCGAAGTTGTGCAAATACTACCTGATACATTTGATAATGATATTTTCCCTGGTTATGATAAGGTTAATGCTTCTTGGAGTGAATTATCTCGTATGATTGAGAATGATACATGGAGGACAGCCCTTAAAAACCAAAAAGGTGTTTACTTGATTACTGATTCTTCAAATGGAAAAATGTATATTGGTTCGGCATACGGAGAGGACATGATTTTAGGTCGTTGGAAATCGTATATCAAAAATGGTAATGGCGGAAATGTTGAGTTAAAGAAGATTAGCTTTGACCATATAAAACAAAATTTTCGTTATTCAATATTAGAGATTTTTAAATCGACTATGGATGACCAAACCATTATAGAAAGAGAAAGTTGGTGGAAAAAATTATTGCTAACAAGAGAATTCGGATATAATATGAACTAGAAAACCAGCACCTAATCGAGTAGGCGGCTGACGATCATTTGACCGCCAGTGCACCTCTCACACCACTAAGCGTACGGGTCTCGTACTTA
>JAEINX010000039.1 GCA_016342645.1 Bacteroidales bacterium
TCCTTGACCAAAAAAGAAAAATGAGGATGGTGTCCAGAATAAAGAAAAATATTGCTAAATTTGATCTTAAACTTGAAGATGTTGGGTTTGGTAACTCGCAGATAATTAGTGACCCAATTTGACGTTAGTTGGAATTTGGAAGAAACCAATTAAATGAAAGGAACAGAGATTTAAATATTATCTTTGTATTTTAAATTAAAGGAACAAAACATGAATTTTTGGAACATAGATACTGAAAAGAAATTCTTCACAGAAGCAATGAAAAACTTTGCTTCTCCCGAACAATTATTTTATAAATTGACAGATGGGTATTTTGCATATGTACCGAAAGGAAAAAGTGCAGAAGGGCAAACATTACAAAGCAGAAATTCACTAATTGGACAATATACAGAAAAGTGGTGTAAAGACTTTTTTCAACCAATTGCAGAAAGTTTAGGACTATTTGCAGTGAATAGTGTAGTTTGTCCAAAACTTGGATTATCCACCCAAAGTGATGCAGATTTAGCATTTTGTACTACAAATGAGACTCTACAAAAAGCAGAAAACATAAAATTGCTTTTTGAAATTAAAATGAGCATTGTAAACAATTATAATTTTGACAATGGACAAGTAAATTATGTTGGTGATTACAAAGCCCACAAAGGAAACCCTTCAATTCTTCGCTCTGAATCAATGCTGAAAGCAATTGGTAAATCTATAAACATTAGAGTTTCTGGCCCAGAATCAACCAAAATACCAATCATAATTTTAGGGAATAGCCCTATAACAATAAACTATTCAAAGAAAGTTGATTTTTTGAAAAAGGCTGGAATTATTCAAAGTTTCATTTCATTGTATCCAAGCCCTACAAAAGATTTTATTAAAAATACTGATGGCAAAGGATTTCAAATATTAGATGAATATCAAGATTTAACAAACTACATTATAGAAGTAGTTAATTCTGATATGAATTTCTTTTCTTCAATGCTACCAAAAAGAAAATTAGGTCAAATAATCACACTATCTGCAAAAGAAAAAGATGATATTTCAAAAGCGGAAAAATTTTTAAGTCTAATAAATGAATAAGATGGAGAAAATGAAAACTACATATCAGAGAAAAAAAGGGACAGAGTCAAGTTCATTTGGAACTAATGGCAGAATAAATCACGATTCATCTAAATTTTATGATTCTAAATTATACAATGAATTATCAGACAAGAAGCAAGTTAGCAAAGAGACGAATTTGTTTCCTGACAAATTACTAAATACGACAATATTTGGTTCAGCGGAAAATATGTCAATGATTCCTGATAATGCTTTGCATTTAATGATTACTTCCCCACCTTATAATGTTTCAAAAGAATATGATGAAGACCTGTCATTGAAAGAGTATTTAGAAATGTTAAATAAAGTTTTCACGGAAACCTATCGTGTTTTAGTAAATGGCGGTCGCGCTTGCATCAATGTTGCAAATCTTGGTAGAAAACCATATATACCCCTTTCCGATTATATTTCACAAATAATGATTGAAATTGGATTTAATATGCGTGGTGAGATAATTTGGAATAAGGCAGCAAGTGCAAGCCCTTCTACTGCTTGGGGAAGTTGGATGTCTGCTTCAAACCCAACATTACGAGATATTCACGAATATATTTTGGTTTTTTCAAAAGGAGAATACAAAAGAGAACGGAAGAAAAACGAGAAAGAGATAAAACAAAATTCAATTTCGAGAGATGAGTTTATGGAATGGACAAAATCTATTTGGACATTTAATGCTGAGTCAGCAAGAAGAGTTGGTCATCCAGCACCATTTCCACTTGATTTACCACATAGACTTATACAACTTTATTCTTTCAAAAGTGATATTATATTAGACCCATTTATGGGTAGTGGGTCAACTGCAATCGCTGCTTTAAAAAGTCACAGAAAATATGTTGGATTTGAAATAAGTCAAGAATATATTGACTTAACAAAAAAACGAACTGAACCTTTTGAAAATATGCTGAAACTTGATTAAGGAAAGAAAAACGCCCTACAACAAATAGGCAGGATTATTCGGCGAAGCCGCATTAATCTTGTCTTCTGTTGGACGTTACCCGATTTTGGAGACTACTATGTGTTTTCAATAATGAAGTTTGGTTTTGTGAGGAAGGATTTTCCTGAGATTGTTCACCGTGGAATGTTTTTGGTGAGCTAAAACCTTTAATTTTTCACTTTTGATCTTGTGATTTTCTGTTTAGTTAAAGAACTTTTCTTTATGACATAATATTATATTTTTAATTTATCGTTATAAGTTTAAACATTTTTCTAACTTAGCCCCCTCTATGAAAAGATTTACAACAATGATGGATAATTCATTTAAACATAATTATACAGCAATTCGTTGGCATTCATTGAAAAAAATAACTCTGAGTAAAATTTTTATATCTAATAAAAAACAATCAGAAATTTCATTTAATTTGTTGCTTTTATAGTTCATTCTTTTGAATAAATAATAAGTCTGTTATGATTATGTATTTTAGTGTGTTATCCTTATTCTAATTGCAGTATGAATGCACAGGTAAGAAAATCAAATGTAAATGATTTTCAATTTTTAGTAAGCTTAGAAACGA
The DNA here is from genome assembly GCA_016342645.1 of Bacteroidales bacterium. Lineage (GTDB taxonomy): Bacteria > Bacteroidota > Bacteroidia > Bacteroidales > JAEINX01 > JAEINX01. The sequence continues at coordinate 2,592 of JAEINX010000039.1, forward strand.
ATTCGTTTCCGGTATTTCAACGAAGTACAAATAAAAGCCTCAAAAATAGTATTCATAGCAATTTTCAGGAGAATATTATTATTGAAACAAAAGGAAAAAATAGCACCCCAATAGGGGCTATGGTTCTTTACAAGTATGGTAAATCATTGCGAATATACTCTATTGCTATTTTAACTGAATTTCAGAATAAAGGTTATGGCGATTACTTGCTCTCATATGCCATGGAATTTGCTAAACAAAATCAATATGAAAAAATATTAATTGAAGTAAGCGAAAGCAATCAAAAATTAATTAATTGGTATAAAAACAAAGGCTTTCAAGCTATAGCTAAAATAGAGGACTATTATGAAAAAGGGCAAAGTGCCATAAAAATGGCATATCAAACCGATACTCTAAGTTCCTCTATAAATAACCATAATATAATTGTAATAAATCAGCCTACTAAATGGAACTTTACAAATGTAAATGCAAAAGTAATTTCGGTAAAAGAATATATAAACAACCCTGTATATCAATCAAGTTCTGTTTTCAGGGTATTTAACCTGTGTAGTTCATACAAATATCAGAGTTATGGTTATTATGTTTCATTATTAGCTTCGGCACGTGGGCATAGGGCTATACCAAGCAGCATTACCATTCGCGACTTTCGTATTCTAAACGTGATTCATTCTGTGGCTTTCGATATTGAGGAATTAATCAATAAGACCTTGTTTAAGGTGAAGGATTCACTTTTTTCACTTAATGTGTATTTTGGTCATACCAATGTGAAGGGCTTTGCATCACTGGCTAATAAACTCTATCAGCTATTTGAAGTACCATTGTTTAAGGTCGTTTTTATTAAAACCGATAAATGGATAATAAAAAAAATTGAAGTTTTAACGTATAATAAAGTGCCGGATACAGATGTAGTTTATGTAAATGATTTTGCAAAGCTATACTTTAATAAAAAGCGCTTTGTGAACACAAAACTAATAAATTATAAATACGACATAGCAATACTGGTAAATCCGCAAGAAAGTACACCTCCATCGTGTTCAAAAGCCTTACAAAATTTTAAAAGTGCGGCAAACCGAAAAGGTATGTATGTTGAATTCATTACAAAATCAGATTTCAATAAAATAAACGAATTCGATGCCCTATTTATTCGCGAAACAACAAGTGTTAACAATCATACCTATGAATTTTCCCGAATGGCCTATGCCGAAGGGCTGGTAGTAATCGATGACCCGTGGTCAATCTTAAAATGCTCAAACAAGATTTATCAGAATGAGCTATTTAAAAAGCATAAAATATTAACGCCCAACACCACCATTTTCACCAAGAATATGTTTAGTAAGGATGTGCTTAACGAAATGAATTATCCACTAGTACTAAAGCAACCCGACAGTGCATTTTCATTGGGTATAACTAAGGTTGAAAATAAATATGAAACAATAGCTGCGCTAAACAATCTTTTTAAAAAATCCGATATGATTGTTTGTCAAGAGTTTTTGTATTCGGACTTTGATTGGAGAATAGGAATAATTGATAATACACCTTTGTTTGCTTGTAAATATTATATGTCAAAAGGTCATTGGCAAATATATAATTGGGAAGGAATTGAAGAAGATAACACGGGTGATTCTGAAACAATGAGTATTAGCATGGTGCCTAAAAATGTATTACAAACAGCCTTAAAGGCTTCTGCATTAATTGGTGATGGCTTATATGGTGTAGACTTAAAGTTGATTGACGATAAAGTATATGTGGTTGAGGTAAATGACAATCCAAACATTGACGCTGGTATTGAAGATTTAGAACTAAAAGAAAAATTATATGATTTAATTATGGAATCTATTTTTCAAAGAATAGAAATAGCTAAAAATGTCCAGAAAATTGATTTCAGGTAAAATAAAACAACGAAATGCCAACAAATAGAAAGGATTATTCGGCGCAGCCGCATTAATCTTGCCTAGTGTTGGACTATTACCCGTTTTTGGAGAGTATTATACCTTATGTGTTTTCAATAATGAAGTTTGGTTTTGAGGTGAAGGATTTTCCTGAGATTGTTCACAGTGGATTATTTTTGGTGAAAGAAAACCTTTAATTTTTCACTTTTGATCTTGTGATTTTCTGTTTAATTAAAGAACTTTTCTAAACATAATATTAAATTTATAAATTATCGTTATGATTTTAATCATTTTTCGTAACTTAGCCTCCTATGAAAAAGTTTAGTTCAACAAAGCTGAATAATTCATTTAAACATAATTATACAGCAATCATTGGGCGTCATTGAAACAAATTGAAAAGTATATTAATATATGTTTATTTTACAGATGAAAGGATAACTATGATTTTAAAAAAAATATTCAAGTGGCTGGGAGTAGTAGTTGGGATAATCATCATATTTATCTTGTTGGACATAGTAGTTTTGGCTACGCCTGGTCCATTTTTCAAAGAAAAAAAGCAGTATGGAAACATTAGTGTTTACAGCGATAAATTAATCGGTCAAGAGACGGACTCAATCATGTCTGAAGTTTTCTTGAGACTTAATAAAGTTCCGATTTATGACCCTGAAAGAAAGTACAATCTCTGTCTTTGTTCAACTCAGAAAAAATTCTCTTTCTTCTCCAGATTGACAGTACGAGCTAATAGAATAATGGTTTTCAGCCTTTTAGGTTCCGCATATATAAATAAAGATTTCATTAGCGAATTAAGCCTGAAAACTGGCGGAAAACCCAAGTATTTGACTCGCGAAGGAAGCATAGTACACGTGGCAACACATGAACTCATGCATGGATATATAAATGACTATTATGGAAGCATATCTGCAAGGACTTTACCTGCATAGAAAATCGAAGGATACTGTGAGTACGGAGTTAACCAATATGTTGCACCATGTGACAGTGGATACACAATACCAGAACGAATAGATATTTACCTTGATGACTCTCAGTGGAACTCAACTGCAGAAGTACATCGTCCACATTACGTATGGGGTATAATGATGGAATTCCTAATTAATGTTAGAGGAATGAATTTTGAACAGGTAATGACAGATAGTGCTAACTATGAAAAAATCTATCATGAGATGATGGGTTGGCGAAAGTTGATTAGAGACAAAAATTGATAATTTTTATAAACATTAAATTAAGCTAAGAATGAACAACGAACGCCCAATCGAGTAGGCGGCTGACGATCACTTGACCGCCAGTGCACCTCTCACACCACTAAGCGTCCGTACGGACTTAGCGGTTCTCTAACATGGGAAACAGCGGATAATCTCCAAAATTGGGAGAAACTTTTTGATACAAACTAATCAGAGATATATAACCTCTTTTATTGAGGCGTTTATAGATTCAATTGTTTTATTAGTAGTTGGGTTTTTCACGTGAAAATCTGTATTTATTAGTCGCATGTTTTGCTTAATCGAGATTTATTAATTTTAGGATTCCTAATATTATTAGTAACAAACCTATTTCTTATATTTCTTAGCAATGTTTGCTATTTTCAAATTATTAATTAATATATTTGTATGGTGTTTTGTGATAAGGATTAGTATTAATATCTTTATCTTTTTTTTATCAGATATTATCTATGGGAGGAAAGAAAAAAAACAGAAAGAAATCAAAGTCATCACAGCAGAATTTAAAGGTTATGGCTGCCCGATATAGAAAGGAGTTTTTGGGCCAGATAAAATATTTTTTCAATTTGTGGCTTGGAGAAAACACTTTCAGCATGCTTCCTTCCAATGAGGTAAAAACCCTGTATAATATGCATTTTACCCCTCCAAGGTTCATTCCTGCCGAAGGTAGTGTGATCAGCAAAAAATTTATTAGGGAATTACAAGAATTATTGGGAATGTGGATTGATAATAACAGTATTGAAATTTCAGAAAACCTGCCGAAGATAACTATATATCAATTCTTAACCTATTACATTACTATTAATTATTATCTCCATGGGCTAAAGGAAGAACGTTTTGCTAATGCGAATGAGGTAAAAGAAAGATATAAAAAGCTGGATGTGACTTATGATGCAACTATGAAGCGTGGTTTTCAATGGCTTGATGATATATTGATGATACTTGGGATGATGCAAAGTGATCCAAATAAATGCTATTATTTGTTAACAGGCAATTTCAAAGACATAAGAGTAAAAAAAAGGAGTGTCTATCTTGTAATATGGGTCAAAGCAATAAAACCGCTTGCCATGGATTTTGTTGTGAAGGGTGATAAGCGGCCGGCTTATAAATTCGGAATTCCACTTCAAAGAGCCGGTATGTATTGGAAATTATTTAAGCCACCTGAAAAAGAGTCGTTTCGCTGGAAGAAAAAACTTGAGATATATATTCAGTCACATGCTATCAACAGGCTTTATGAAAGACTTGAATCAATTGATCCGTTACTTATCCGGTTCAATTTATATATTTCGTTTTTTAAACCTAATATGATATACGAAAACAATTATTTGCTGATTCCTTATGTGATGGATAATGTTACTATCGGCTACTTTATGGCAGGTATAACGAAGGGAAAGATACTGATACGAACTTTTCTTTTCATTACGAATGAAGGTACTCCCGAAGCCCGCAGATTGAAGGAAAATACGGGCCTCAACAAATTAGATGTTAAATATCTGAATATTGACAAAATAAGGGTTTTTATCGAATCGGATATTGTAAAAGACGAAAGATTAAAAAACATTTTTATTGAAGCAGGTTGTGGTGGACTGTTTGACTTAAACTTAGATGATCCTGATGCTTATAATGGTGCTTTAAAGCTTGCTGAAGAAATGAGTAAGTACCTGGAAACAGAAGATGAAAAAGAAAATGATTCAGATAATGAAATTAGTATGGCAGAAGTCCGGGCGGTTTAAAGCTTGTACGCCGGAATTTTGCAAAAACATGGACTTGGAGTTTGTTTTAATTCCACAGTTTCCGGTATTAATAATTGAGAAGTATTTACATAAAAAAGTTTAATCGGTTTTGTTTTTTATTGCCAATTTTAGCTGTTTTAGAATCATTAAATGTTATATTTGTATGGAGTTTTTTTATAAGGATTAGAAAAAATGCCTTTATCAATTATTTTATCAGATATGATCTATGGGCAGAAAGAAAAAAAACAGAAAGAAATCAAAGTGCTCAAAGCAGAATTTTAAAATTATAGTGGCCCGATATAAAAAAGAATTTTTGGGCCAGATGAAATTTTATTTTAATTTGTGGCTTGGAGAAAATGCTTTCAGCCTTTTACCTCAGAGAGAAGTAAGCCTTTTATACAAATTGCATTTTACTCCTCCGCGTTTGCTTGTTGCTGAAGGTAGCAGGGTAAGTAAAAAAATGCTCATGGAATTTAAAAAATCATTGTGTGGCTGGCTTGATTTCTACACTCTTGAAATTGCAGACGAACTTCCTAAGATCACATTAAATCATTTCTTCACCTATTACCTTTCCATTATTTTTTTTCTCCGCAAGATAAATGAAGATGATTTTGCCAATGCGAAGGAGTTGAAAGAAAAATTTAAAAAGCTGGATGAAACAGGCGATAAAACAATAAAGAATGGATATCAATTATTAGATAATGTCCTTCTCATGCTCGGTTTGGTTTACAGTGATCCACTAAAATGTTTTTATTGGTTAAACTGGAAAGTAAACGACGAAAAATCAAAAATTAAAGGATTGTTTATTTTTTTAAAGATCAATATAGTAAAACCGATTACGATGGATTTTATAGTAAAAGGCGATAAACGTCCGGCTTATAGATACGGAGTTCCACTTAACAGAACCGGTATATTCTGGCAAACATATAAGCCTCCTGATAAGGGATCGTTTCGATGGAAAGAAGAACTTGAAATATATATTCAGTCACATGCTATAAAAAGGCTTTATGAAAGGGTTGAATTAATTGATCCGATATTTATGCGGTACTTTTTATTTTATTCGCTTAGACAGCCAAAAATGTTTTACGAAAAAAATTTTTTACTGATTCCTTATCAGATGGAGCATGTTGTTATCGGCTATTTTATAGCAGATATAACGCAGGGTAAGATACTTATACGCACATTTCTTTTCCTTACGAACGAAGGCACTCCCGAAGCCCGAAGATTGAAGGAAAATACAGGCCTCATGAAAGCAGATATCAAATATCTGAAAATTCATAAACTAAAGGCTTTCGTAGAATCGGATATTGTGAAAAACGAAAGAATAAAAAATATTTTTATTGAAGCCGGTTGTGGTGGATTGTTTAATTTAAGATTTGATCACCCTGATGCATACAGTGGGAAGATAAAGCTGGCGGAAGAAATGACTAAATATCTGGAAATAAAAGATGAAAACGAATTATTAGAGCCTTGTTAATGATTCATTACGGTTTTATAAAGATATGAATTCAACACGGTTCAGATCATCTAAACTTCAGTGCAATTCCTACAAATATTAATTTTTTTGCGGTTTTTTAGAATCTGAGTTCTAAAGTGATTGTATTTTTCGTTTTTCCAAATATTTTCAAATAATTCTGTTTTCAAATCACCCATCAGGTGAGTTGCATCTTTATCAAAACAGCATGGAACAACTAAACCGTCCCAGCTAATCACACACGATTTCCACATCCTTTGACAATTGTTTGGGAGTTTGCCTTTGATCTCAAAAGTTCCATCGGGCATTTTTCTATATCTGGAGTATTTTTCGTTTTTGGGAATTAAAGGATTCCCTTTTTTAAAATTATAAAATTGTGCAGTTTTAATTTGAACTTCGTTTGCTCCCAATTCTTTTCCAATCCTTTTTATTTCATTAATTTTATCTTCATTGTGGCGAAAAACCAAGAATTGAATAATCACATAAGGTTTAGCTGATTTCAGTTTCTTTTTCCAGCCAATAATATTTTCAATTCCTATAATAACTTTTTCATAATCGCCTCCTTTACGGTATCTTTCATACATCTCCTGATTTATTCCGTCAAGTGAAATAATCAACCTGTCCAAACCGGATTCAACAGTAAGCCGTGAATTTTCATCATCTAAAAAATGTGCATTTGTTGAGGTAGCTGTATAAATTTTTCGGCTTGAAGCATATTTTATAAATCCAAAGAAATCTTTATTTAGGTATGGCTCGCCTTGAAAATAAACAATCAGATACATTAATTTTTTATGTAATTGGTCAATTATTTTTTTATAAAAACTTAAACCAAGATTGCCCGTCGGCCTTGTAAATTGTCTCTGCCCCGAAGGGCATTCGGGACATTGTAAATTGCAAAAAGTAGTAGGTTCGATAGAAATACTTAGTGGCATTCCCCTATGGATAGCTTTTCTTGTAAGCTTTGAAAAATAGTACGATAAGCCCAATAATATTGAATTCCAAAATCGAGGAAAAGTAATTTTAGAAAAAATATTGAAATAATCAATAACTTTTGCTTTCACAAAAAAGACGTTAATTAATGCGTTTATCTTTTTTCTTTCTTTTGAATAAATTGTATCCAAAAGAAATGGTTTTACTAATTAATTCGGGTGAAGAAATGAGATTTTTAGTGAAATGCTTGCTAATATTTTTAAATGATAGCGATTCAATTATATTATTATAATCATCTTTAATATTTTGCTCGCAAATAATAATTTCTTTCTTTAAGCTGGTTTGATGATTTTCCAAATCAGACATGCTGATAATTGTAGCATACTCATTATCTTCTTTTGTCTTAGTCATTCTTTTAATGGAAAGCATTTTTGTAAGTTTTGAAATAAGCGGATTCAAAATCAAGTTTTTTCTAAAGATAAAAACAAAAAAGCCAACAACTAAATAAAATAACCCGATAATTAAAAATCCATGATGAAGCTCTCCTTTTGTGGCGCCATACCAATAAACAAAAGAAAAAGAGATGAAAAACAGAAAAAGAGAAAACAAAATAATTAATGACGCAAGTGTAAAGAAAAACGAACTGATTTTTGCAAGCTTTTCATTTAGCATTAAATTATATAAATCCAATTTAAGATTAATATAATTTTTTACATTATTGATGATATCTGCGGTTTCCGATGGTTGATTTTGTTGTTCCATTTATTCGTCTGTTTCGGTCTTTTTGGGAGCATCTGACAATTTGGCTTTCTTTGATTTAATTGATTCGGCATATTCATCAATTTTATCTTCAATTTCTTCGGAAAAGTCAGTAATTTTTTTTGAAACTTTTTTTCTTGTTTCTGAACCTTTGTCAGGAGCAAATAGAACTCCAACTACCGCACCTGCAATGGCACCAATTACAAAGCCTCCGGCAACGGCAAGTATTGTTTTCGACGATGAATCACTCATTGTGTATATTTTAAATAAATAATTTATTACAATTTTTTATTCTAATCAAAAAACATGCAAAACTAAGTTTGTCATATTTTTTCTGTTATTTTTTTTACTAACCTATACTGACTCAAAAAGTCTTTTGCCACTATTCTCAGTACGGTGTAAGTTGGAATTGCTAAAATCATACCCGGAATTCCTGCTATGCTTCCTGCCATAATAATTACTAAAAATATTTCAATAGGGCGTGCTTTTACACTATTCGAATATATTAATGGTTGGAGAACAACATTATCAATTAGATTTGCAGCCAGAAAAACACAAATAATCCCTGTGGTTAGCAGCCCGATCTGATCATATAATCCGAGGCTTAATTCAGATGAAACACCAAAAATAACACCTACCGTGCAGCCTATTATCGGCCCTAAATATGGAACGATATTCATCAATCCGCCCAAAAAACCGATTATAAGAGCATTTTCAACTCCAATGATCGACAAACCAATAGTTAATAAAGTCATAATAGTTAATAATTCAAGCATTAAACCAATAAAATATCTTGAAAGTAATTTTTTTGTTTTATTAAGTAGGTTTCTGATTATAGAATCATATTTTTCAGGTACTAAAAGAATTATACAGTTCTGAAACATATTCTCATCCTGTAAGAAGAAAAATGTGATAAACAAAATTGAAAAAGCTCCCATAAAAAAACTTCCTGTAGCGCTGATGATGTTTTTAAAAATATTGGAAAAAGTAGCAATATTAACCATCGACTCAATTTGAGAGGATAATGTGCTTTTGATGGTTTCGTTTGCATTAATCACATTATAATCAATAAGAAATTCCTGAAGTGAGGCTATGGGTTTTTGGAAATGGATCAATACATCATTAATATCAATTTCGGAGATCATTTTTGCTTGTGTTGAAATCAATGGAACGAAAACCAAAATAAAACCAATTGCAACTAAAAGAATTACAAATAAGGCCAAAAAAGCACTCAAACCATGAGGCATGTTGAATTTCCATATTTTGATTCTATCAAATAATCTAACCATTGGATGCCCTATCATCGATAAAACTGCTGAAACCAGAACATAAACAACAATAGACGAAAAATACCATGCCATAAATGCGGCAAATAGAATCCCAAAGAAAAGCAAAACAATTTTAAAGTTTTTATTCATATATTAATTTTTTCTGTGAATAAGGGTTTATTAATTTCTTTTTTTTTAATTTAAATCAAATTGAGTAAAAAAGTCTTAAAATTAAGGTCAAATGTTTTCGGTCAATTTTTTCACAACTCTAAAATTACTTAAAAATTCTTTTGCTACTATTCTTACAAAAGTATAGGTTGGAATAGCTATCATCATCCCAACAAACCCGGCTGTTGTTCCGGAAATTAATAAAACCAGGAAAATTTCAAGTGGGCTTGCTTTTACGCTTTTACCATAAATCAGTGGTTGAAAAACCAAGCCGTCGTTAATATTAATTGTAAAGTAAATTATTAGAATTTTAATTACTAAAGGCAATACGGCAGTATTAATATCAAAACTTAAGGCACTTGTAACGCCGATCATTACAGCAAGTGTTCCTCCTATTATTGGTCCAATGTATGGAATTATTACAGCAATTCCGGCAAAGAATCCTATTAGTAAAGCATTATGTATTCCAAAAACTGACATAGCAATAGTTATGAGCGTTATCATCAAAAGAATATCAGCTAATAAACCTATAAAATATCTTGACAGTAGTCGTTTACATTGATGCATTACAATTATTGTTTTGTCATGATATTTTACATTAACAATTGTCATAATTGCTTCGGGTAACATTTTTCGGTTTTTCAACATAAAGAAAGTAATAAAAATCACGGCAAAAAATCCTATAAAAAATTTTCCTGTTGCCCCAAGAATATGCTTCATAACACCCGAAAAAGTAGCAATATTTATAACCGACAACAAACGATCCTTTAAATGAGATTCAATACTTTCGTTGTCATTCATTACACCATACTGAACAAGCATATTTTTTATATCGCTTAATTGGCTCTCAAAATTATCCCCAATAACCTTGAAGTTTAAATTTGAGATCATGTGCGCCTCTTTGATAAACAATGGAATAAAAATTAAAAATATAGTTAAGAAGAATGAAATAATAAATAAAGTTGTGAGTATTGTGCTTAGCAGATGAGGAAATCGTAACTTTTTATCAAAAAAACTAACAAGTGGATTTCCGATTATTGACAATACGGCAGCAATGAGAATATAAATTACTACGGTTGAATAAAACCAAAGTAAAAAGACAGTTGTAATGAGAATTACAATGTAGAAAAATAAGCGATATTTTTGAAACATACTTTTTTTTGTTTATTGACAAATATAATAATTCTTGCTGACTTCAATATAATAATGAAAATATTTTCATTTAAAGTACCGGTTTCTGAAATTAATCAATTAAACTTTTATTAAATATCAAATATCCAAAATTTATTAGCAAAGAAAACTTTTCTCCTGTTCTGTCATAATAATTATAGGATATGCTTAATGGCCCAATGGGAGTATTATATATTAAAGAAGCTGATCCCATTAAAGACCTGTACGAAAATTCCTTGCCATAAGTTGCCGTTAAATCAACAATATTTTCTTCAATAGCTTTATATGGCTGAAAAACGTAAAATTCCAACCTTGTTTCAAAATTTTTATTGAATGAAAATATAGTTTTTAAGCCTGCTGCTCCAAAATTATGTGCACGATAATTTGGCAAAAACAAAGTTTGGCTTTCTGGAATTGGTTGAAATGCAGGTGAAAATAACATACTGGAAGTGTAATTTTTAAATAAACTTTGGTTTGAAAGCACCAATTCGCCGTAAAAACCAAAAGTAAATCTTCCGACTTTTTGAAAATAATTATCCCAAACAATATTCAAATTATACCACTCGTGATTACAAGAACAATTTTCAGGTTTTTGTGAGGTGGAACCTGAAATATTTTTTTCATTTCCATTAATGTGCGATAATGAGACAACGAATCTGACACCTGAATTCGCATATTGTTTTCTGTTAAGAGTATTTAATTCGAAACATAAATCTTCTTTTAACAATTCAAATGTAGTTTTGTCGGTTGTGTCTGAACGAGTAAAATAATTTGTCTGATAGTATTTATCGCTAATGAATCCATAAGCAATTCCATATTCAAGTTTTCCGGTATTTGTTGCCGGTATTCCTGCATTAAATTCAAAATATGATTCATTATTAATTAAAAAAGAAGGAGTTTTATCTTCAAAAAAATGAATGCTGTTTTTGAAGTAATCTTTGTGATTATGTGTAAAATCAAGTTTTAGATAGAATGGAAGTGAAGTTGAAAAATCCATTCTTCCAAGTAGTTGGCCCGAACTGTAAAAACGTCCGAAATATGCATTCGAACTTAGAGTAAAGGCTTGTTTACCGAGTGATTTATATTCAATACCAATGAATGCTTCATTAATTGCATTTGACGATAAATTACCGCCAAATTGAAATTTAAAATCTTTGGATTTTTTTACAAGAAGATGTAATTCATATAATTTGCTTTTCTTATTGAATTTTGCAGTGGGGAAAATATTAATAATTTGGCCATCTTCAATCAAACGAAAATAATTTTTAGTTAATTCATTTTGACTTATTTTTTTTTGTTTTTTATGTCTTAAAATATTTCGAATATATTGAGCCTGATTTGAATTTACTCCGGAAATAATTATTGTGTCAAAAATAAGATCGGGTTCTTTCTTTTTGAATTCTGATCTCTTTTTCCTGACCTGATCAATTGAAGCCTTTTCAAATACTGTTTTTTGAATTTCTGGAATAGCCCGCAAAGTGGCTTTATAGCCACTATCCACAAACATTTCAACCTTGCTGAAATCCATTAAATCGGTATCTTCAAGGTTTGGAGAAATTAAAACATCATTTTTACCAACACATGAATAATCAGTATTTTCCATCAACATATTTTGAATTTGGGTAAGAATATCATCTTGGTCGGGTGCTCCATAATTTCCGGAAGCCTTACTACCAATAATAATATCGGGGTCAAAATCATCATTTGCTACATTTGCCGGGAAGTTATTATACATTCCTCCGTCAAAAAGGAGTTTCCCGTCAATTTTTATCGGGCTAAATAAAAACGGAAACGTTGAAGATGCACGAATTGCCGAACCAAGTTGCCCGCTGCGAAGAATAACCGCACGGTTTGAATCAATATCGGAGGCCACACATCTGAAAGGGACAAACAAACTGTCAAAATTATAATCAGCAGCAGCACTTTGCTTTGCGAAAATTTCCAAAAAAGCATAATCCATTTCATTTGGTGAAATTATGCTATTTGGTAATTTGAAAGAGAGTGATTTTTTCAAACTTGCATTTATACTTATCCAAGACGAATTCGGCATTAACTTTTTAAAATAATACTTGTATTTACTTTGTATTTCACCTGAAGTCCAACTCTTAAACTTCTCAGATGATATTAAATCTTCAATTTCATAAGGAGAGTAACCACTTGCATATAAACCTCCAATAACAGCACCCATTGATGTTCCGGCAATATAATCAATTGGTATTTGATTTTCTTCCAAAGCTTTCAAAACCCCAATATGAGCAATTCCTTTTGAGCCTCCGCCACTTAAAACTACCGCAACCTTTTGTGCAGAGGAGTTATTTATAAAAAAGGATAAACCAATCAATAAAACAAAAAAGAATCTTTTAGAACAGATACTGACTCTGGTTTTTTCTGAATTATTTATGCTCATAGAATAAATCTAAACTAAATATAAAAGTATATATTTTATTAATACAAAACTTAATAATATTCAAAAAAAATCATGGCAATTAGATTTACAGTGTTTGGAACTTTAATATTTGTTTTTGCATGTATTTCAAATTTATGTAATTTTGAGAAAAATCTAAAATGGAAAAACAAAGATGCAACTGGACTAAAAACGATTTGAAAATGAATCATTATCACGACACTGAATGGGGAGTTGCTGTGCATGATGATAAAAAATTATTTGAATTTATCTTGCTTGACACTTTTCAGGCAGGATTAAGTTGGAAAACAATTCTTTATAAACGCGAAAACTTCAGAGAAGCTTTTGATGATTTCGATTTTGAAAAAATTGCTTTTTATAATGAAGATAAAGTTTCTGAATTATTGAATAACAAAGGAATCATAAGAAATAAACTAAAGATCAAAAGCGCAATTACAAATGCAAAACTCTTCATTGAAATTCGGGAAAAATATGGATCATTCGACAAATTTATCTGGAAATTTGTTGATGGAAAAACAATAAAAAACAAGTGGAATGCAATACAGGATGTTCCGGCAACTTCGACTGAATCGGATAAAATGAGCAAAGAATTAAAAAAACTCGGTTTTAAATTTGTGGGTTCTACTATTTGTTATGCTTTTATGCAGGGTGCCGGAATGGTTAATGATCATTTAATTACGTGTTTTAGGTATAATAAAGTATGATTTCGTAAGGAGTTAAAAAATTTATTTAAGATTAATATTGAGAAATAAAATTAAATACCAACTTTCAGAATTGTTTGTGGAATGGGCAAATGAAAATGTTAAAGAATTTTTTGAATTGCCAAAATCAGGTTCCAACAGGCAATATTTCAGAATTATTAGTAAGAATAAACAAGCAATCGGAGTATTTAATCCAAATAAAGATGAAAACAATGCTTTCATTTCCTTTGCAAAAACATTTTTAAAAAACGGACTAAAAGTACCCGAAATTTATTCTTTTAACAAAAGTAATGATATCTATCTCATTGAAGACCTCGGGGATATTAGTCTTTTTTCACTTCTCCAAAAAAAGCCATCCCCTGATCGTTACGATGAAAACATTCTTAACTTTTATAAAAAATCTATTCGGGAACTAATTAAATTTCAAATTACTTCAGCCACAGACATTGATTATTCACTTTGCTACCCACGTGCAAATTTAGATAAGCAATCGTTTTTATGGGATTTGAATTATTTTAAATATTATTTCTTAAAACCTTCAAATATTCAATTTGATGAACAAAAGCTTGAAAATGATTTTAATCTTTTAACTGAATTTTTGGAAAAAGCTGATAGTAACTATTTCGTTTTCCGTGATTTTCAATCGCGAAACATTTTGATAAAAAACGATGAACCTTATTTTATCGACTTTCAGGGAGGAAGAAAAGGGGCTTTGCAATATGATTTGGTTTCATTACTTTATCAGGTTAGAGCTAAAATACCTGAAAAAATTAAGCAAAAATTACTTGAATATTATTTAAGAGAATTAAAGAAACACCTTCCGGCCAATGTAGCAAATTTTATAAAATTCTACGAAGGTTTTAAATTAATTCGACTTTTGCAGGTTCTTGGAGCTTATGGATTTCGAGGAAAAATTGAGCGAAAATCGCATTTCCTGAAAAGTATTCCACATGCCATCGAATCGCTTGATTTTTTATTAAAAAATACTAAATTAGAAATAAATTTACCCGAACTTTTTAAATCATTAAAAATGCTTGTGGAAAAAGAGAAAAACATACCAACAAAACAAAAACAAGGCCTGACTGTTTCCATCAATAGTTTTTCTTATAAAAAAGGAATTCCATTGGACGATTCAGGAAATGGCGGCGGTTTTGTATTCGATTGCAGAGCTTTACCAAATCCGGGAAGATATGAGGAATATAAACATCTAAGTGGGAAAGATAAAAAAGTTATAGAATTCTTAGAGAAAGAAACTGAAGTTGATGATTTTTTTAAAAACTGTTTTTTGCTTATCAATCAATCTGTTGAAAAATACCTGCAAAGAGGATTTAAAAGTTTAGCTGTAAATTTCGGATGTACCGGCGGGCAGCACAGATCGGTTTTTGGTGCAGAGGCTCTTTCAAAACATTTATCGGAAAAATTTAAAACATTAAATATTATTGTTAAACATAAGGAAAAGGAAAATTGGAATGATGGAGGTCAGAAACTTGAAACCTGAACCTTTGATAATTGAAATTCTGAAACTTAGGCAAGGGATGGTATCCCTTAGGAAGAATACAGTAAATAACAATCATACATTTTACATCATAAAAGATGCCAACCCCGATCGAACCAGAAATAAGAAACAAGAAACAAGAAACAAGAAACAAGAAATAAATCCAAAACCAATAATTTATAAAGAATTCATTAGATGACAACTAATGATAATTGAATGACTACTAAATGACAATTAATGGCTACTCCGATTAGAAATGTGAAACCCAAAATAAGAAATAAACCTAAAACTTGAAACCACAATGAAAGCAATGATTTTTGCAGCCGGAAAAGGAACCCGTCTTCGACCTTTAACTGATACAATTCCAAAAGCTCTCGTAAAAATCAAAGGAATTTCTATGCTTGAAATCGTGATCAGAAAATTGATAGAAAATGGTTTTGATGAAATAATCATCAACCTGCATCATTTTCCTGAACAAATTATTGATTTTGTTGAGAAGAAGAAGTATTTTGGTATAAAAATTGAGTTTTCAATTGAAGATGAAAAACTTCTAAACACAGGAGGAGGTTTAACAAATACAAAAGATTTTTTTAACGATGATAAAGATTTCCTGCTTCATAATGTTGATATTCTTTCAGAAGTTAATTTGAAAAATGTTTACAAGTTTCATCTGAAAAATAATGCTTTAGCAACATTAATAGTTAAAAAAAGGCAAACTTCCCGCTACCTTTTATTCGATGAAAATAATTTACTTGCAGGTTGGGAAAACATTAAAACCGGCGAAAGAATTATTTCAAGAGAGTTTAGCGAAAAGCTAATTCCGCTTGCTTTCAGCGGAATTCATTTTATTAACCCAAGAATTTTTGATTTGATTGATGAATCAGGTTCATTTTCAATCATTGATTTATATCTTAGGCTTTCAAAAACTCAAAAAATTATGGCTTATGATATTGGAAACACATTTTGGTTGGACATTGGGAAACCGGAGGAATTAGAATTTGCAAATTTAAGTTGCAGGTTCTAAGCCCGTTTTTTTAATAAGAAAAAATGGATTCTTTTTAAAGTAAACTATTTTATTTGATTTGTTTCTTTCTTTTTATCCAATACCCAGGTTTACGATAAGCATGTGCTATTTCAAGAATCCATAACAAATCTTTACGATTAATATAGGCGATATAGAATGGAAATATTTTGAGATTAACACGACGATAACCACCTCTATGAACCTGTCAAACAGTAGAATTATTTAATATCCAATTAATGTGTTGGTCAATTTCATCTTTTAATTTTAGTCCTAAATCGGCTTGCTTATCTTCATAATATATTATCGCATCACTAAATTCTTCAAATGCTTGTTCAAGGATTATAATCTTCATTTTGCAAATCGACTTTCAATTTTTTTCATTGCTTCATAATAGTCGATGCCAATTGCTGCTCCCTCATCAACTGCATAAATCCTATCAGCAATTTCCTTTTCCCATGCAGAATTAATATCTTCAGAATTCAAAGACCTATTATCAAGAAAAAGAAGAAATCTGACTATTTCTAAACGTTCCCTCTTGGGTAATTTAATTAATTCAGTAGTTAAATCTTCAATATTTCGTTGCATCTTTTTTAAATTTCTTTACATAATTTATCTTTTTACAAAGTTATAAAAATTATTACTGATTAGAATTTAATTGTATTAAGGATTCCATCTTTTTAAAAATTGGAATCCTTAATACAATCAGCGAGAATCTGCGAAATCTGCGGGAAACTAAATTCAGAATCAAATTAAATTTGAATGCAAAATCATTAAATTTGCAGTATTAAAATCAAAAACATGGAAGCATTTTTAGAAAAGTCGGTTAAATATCTTTTTAAAAAATATCAAAAAAATATCGACAAACTTTGTATTGTTCTTCCAAACCGGAGGGCAGGGCTGTTTTTTAAAAAGTATCTTGCTAATGAAATTTCAAACAATATCTGGTCTCCGGCGATTTATTCGATTGAAGACTTTATTCTGAAATTTTCGGGTTTTCAAAATATTGATAGAATTTCGCTGCTTTTTGAATTTTATCATACTCATAAAGAAATTGAAAAAGAGAAAGCACTTTCATTGGATGATTTTCTAAGTTGGGCACAAGTTCTATTACACGATTTCAACGAAATAGATCAATATTTGGTCGATCCTGAAAAAATATTCAAATATCTTAACGAAACAAAAGCACTTGAAACATGGAATCTTAATCGAAGGCCTCTAACCGAATTTGAAATAAAATATTTGAAGTTTTTTAATTCGTTATTCGATTATTATCAGAATTTAAGAAATAGGCTTATTTCTAAAAAGCTTGTTTATCAAGGACTGGCTTATAGGGTTTTTTCTGAAAATATTGCTTCAATCACAGAATCCATGGAATTTGAAAAAATTATTTTCATAGGTTTTAATGCTTTGACAACTGTTGAGGAAAAAATCATTAAATATTTAAAAACTGAAGGAAAAGCTGAAATCTTGATTGATGCCGACAGATATTATATTGAAAACAAACAACAGGAGGCAGGACGATTTTTAAGAAAATATCCTGAAATTTTTAATGAAAATGAAATTGCCTGGACAACAAATTATTTCGCCGAAGGTGAAAAAACAATCGAAATAATCGGTGTGCCGCAAAATATTGGACAGGCAAAGGCAGCCGGACAAATATTACAAGAAAATATCGGCCATATCAATCTTGAAAAAACTGCAATTGTTTTAAATGATGAAAATTTATTGATACCTGTTTTAAATTCTATACCAAATGAAATTAGTGAATTTAATGTAACGATGGGCCTATCGGCACAACATACTCCTCTATTTACGCTTTTTGATGTTATTTTCAATTTGCATTTAAATTCAACTAAGCTTTCCAAAATAAACACAAAAAACAAAAACTACTTTTTTGGAAAAGACATCATAAAAATTATCCAACATCCATTTATTAAGATCATTATTTCAGAAGATTCTATTTCAAGAAAATGTTTGGCAGAAAAAGTGATTTCGGAAATCAGCAGATCAAATAAAATCTTCCTTAGCACAGAGGGAATAAATAAGATTTTTGAAAAGAGTGAAATTAAGGATAAATTCATTATTAAAAGTGTATTTGGTTTTTGGAACAACGAACCATCAAAAGCACTTGATTACTTGTCGCTATTAATTGAAAAAATTAGAGATACATTAATTGAAAGTGAAAATAAATCTTCAAGAGAAATCGACATAGAATTTCTTTTTCACTTTTCAAAAATTATTAAAAGAATCAAATCCATAAGAGATAACTATGGAGATATTGAGCATATAAAAACTTTAAAAAGTATTTTTAATCAGATTTCAAAGTCCTCATCAATACCTTTTTACGGCGAGCCATTAAAAGGTCTTCAAATTATGGGCATGCTCGAAACCCGAACAATTGATTTCGATACAATAATTATGCTTTCAGTAAATGACGATATTATTCCTTCAGGGAAAAGCCAAAACTCTTTTATTCCTTTTGATTTAAAAAAAGAATTCAAACTACCAACTTATCAAGAGCGTAATGCTGTTTTTGCTTATCATTTTTATCGTTTGTTACAAAGGGCTAAAAACATTTACTTGCTTTATAATACTGAATCGGGTAATTTTGGAGGTGGAGACAAAAGTCGGTTTTTAACTCAGATTGCTTTTGAACTTCCGAGTTTTAATAAAAACATAAAAATAAATGAAAGGTTTCTTTCCACACCAATAAAGCATTTTCCATCATCAGAGGAAATAGTAGTTGAAAAAGATAAAGAGATTATGGCTACTTTAATCAAAAAAGCTTCAAAAGGATTTTCGCCAAGCTCATTAAATGCTTACCGTAATTGTAGTTTGAGATTTTATTTTAGTGAAATTGTTGGGCTATCTGAGCTTGATGAAATTGAAGAAACAATTGATGCCGCCACTCTCGGAACAGTTGTGCACGATGTTTTACAAACTCTTTTTACCGATTATATTACTCTTGAACTTAAAGAAAATGATATTAAAGCAATGATTGCCAATATCGAAGCCATAACAAATGAATCGTTTCTAAAACATTTTCCGGGTGGAAATATTAAATATGGGAAAAATCTTTTGATTGTAAGAGTTGCTAATATTTTTGTAAAAAGGTTTCTTCAGCAGGAAAAAAAAGTTTTAAAAACCATTAATGCAAAGGACCGGCAATTAATTATAAAATATCTTGAAAAAAAACTTGAAAGTTTTATCGACATTGATGCGGAAAATAATAATTCTCTACCGAAAAAAATTAAAGTAAAAGGAATTTGTGATCGAATAGATTTGCTTGAAAACACTTGGCGAATAATTGATTACAAAACGGGATTAGTTACGCAAAACGAAATTAACATTAAAAATTGGGAAGATTTTGAGATTGAAAACAAGCATAATTTTAGTTTTCAATTGATGTTGTATGCTTATTTGTTTTATGAAAATAATTCAGAGTTATTTAAAAAAAATTCATTTTTGTTAGAATCGGGGATTTTTTCATTTAGAAATATTTCACAAGGCTTACTAAAAGTAAACCTGCCCGAAAAAGCCAAGCTTAATAAAGATACAACTAATGACTTTAAAACCTTAGTATTAATCCCTATACTTAATGATATTTTCAACAAAGAAATTCCTTTTGAAAAAACCTCAGAGTTAAAAACTTGCACTTATTGTCCCTTTATTTCAATTTGTGGAAGGCAATAAAATTTCTCAACATATTGTTTCCTGAATTAAATATTAAATCCCAAAAAAATCATGTAAATCAACACGCTAATATAATTTTTTCTCGAATATTTCGACTTTAAAATTATCTATCAAAAAATCACCTTTTCCCCTATTCCAAATATAAAACTTAAGGTCATCTTTTCTGTTACGAATTTCAGGAGTAAGATATTCAAATTGATATCTTTCCCAACGATTATGTGTTGAATCAGATTTCATTTCTGGAGCAAAATAATTATAATTACCTTCTTTGCGATTCATCGAGACAACCAAACATGGTTTTGGATTCTCAAATCCGGCAGGATATTTCACATCAATGGTAAACACTACCCAAACATGATCTTTATCAGTCAATTTCCAAAAATCGACTTCTGTCGTTAGAATATACTCTTGATTAGATTTAACCTGATAACAAGAATTTCCTAATTCATCAGCAACAACTCCCTCCTGGCTTTTATCATCAAAAGTTAATTCCTGAAAAATTGATGATTTATAATCTTCTTTATTGTCAAAATTCATTTTTCCGGTAAAATCTCTTTTCACCAAAAGCAATTCTTTATCCTTTTCCTGAACAGAAGTCTTCAAAAAAGTAGCCCAATAATATTCGCTTGTAGTCCGGTATGGATCAAGAATATAAGATCGCAACTGCCACCATTGAAATTGATTTAAAAAAGTAAAGAACAAAACAACCAATATAAACGTTACTTTCCATACAAAACTTCTTTGTCTAAGATAATTCAGAAAATAGCCAAGACAAATTGCCAATACGGGATATATAGAAATCACCGGTCGATTTGAAAAACCTGCTCCATACCACCATTCTGACCAAGAAGCAATAATGAAAAACGAAATCAAGAAATATATTATACAAGCAAAAAAGATGTTTCTGTTCTTCTTATAAACAATATAAAAACCGATTAAAGAAAATATCATAACAGGAGTATAAATCAACCATCCTTTTCTATAACTAAAAAGGGATTCAATTATATGAGGTGAAAGCAGATCCAAACCTACTCCCGGATTTTTATAAGTATCATACAAAGGGTATCCTGTTTTTATTATCCAGTATATTATTTGCGGACTTACTATAATAATTCCTATTCCGATTGTAACAAATATTTGGTTTTTATTAGCAATCAATAATGATATTTTTTGCTTAAAGCTTTCCTTAGAAAAAACATTCCAAAACAAAGGAAGCAATCCAATAATAATTTCACTTGGTTTTACTAAAGCAATAAAAGCGAGACTGGAACCAATCATTGCCATATATTTAAGTTTCTGATTGTTGTGCCATTTTATTGTGTACCAAATAACAATACTATTCAGCATAAACAGCAAATTGACTGTTTCCAGATTTTTAAGAGTCAGATGATTAGTATAGTTAGTGGAAAACACAATAATAAGAAGAACGATGGCAGTAACTCCGTCCGAGAAAAAATATCTTAAAATTTTCCTTAAAAATATTAAGCCAATTATAGTATAAATTATCCCTCCGACAACCATTGAATATTGATAAGGAGGACTAAATCCATCGACTGGAAATCCAAAAAGAAATGCGGCAAAATGCCCTATAAAAAAGAAAGGCAGAAATAAAATAGCCATCCCAAAGAAGAAAAAATACATTGGTTCACCTTTTCCATTTGAAGAAACCATATACAATGTCCCCGTTAAATTATTCTTGTCATTAATCTCTCTTAACCAATCAATTTCATTTAATAAAGGTTCGTCATAAATAAATGTTGCCGGAAGAGGCAAATAATAGCCAAGAACATCCCATGATATTTCCTTATTACTCACATTTGAAATTCTATAAACCGAAAGAATCGCTACAATAGCAATTAACACAAAAAATGAAATATCTTTAGATGACTTCATAAGATTTTTTTATTAATATAAGAATATTTGTTCTACAATAATTTATATATTGATCACTAACAATTTGCTTCGATAAGAAATCTCAGCATTATATTTTTTCAAAAGATCACCCCCTAAAACACCGTCTATTTCAGGAATATTAATACCCGAATATGTTTGATTTATATGACTCATGTCGAGAATCACAGCTTTATATTTTTCAATTTCAAGTTCTCCAATTTTGATTGAATCAAGCTCAATGGCCTGACTTTCTAAGGAATTTGTTCCCAAACCTGTCGATAATTTCTCATTTTTTTCAAACTCCGAATTTTCATCCGAAACAAACTTCATTATCCTGTTTGAATCAAAAACCGTTCTGGATGCCCCTGTGTCAATTATCAGGTTTGCTATTTGATGATTAATTAAAATTTCTAACATCAAATGAAAACCATCATCTTCGATAGGGATAATTGTTATTGGAATTTTTCTAAGCATTTCAATATTAAAAGTTGGGTTTCAATGCGTATTTAATATAAAACTCGTCAATATTTTTAACTGCTTCTTCGGAAGTATCAACGAGGGTAAAAATTTTCATATCCTCGGTACTAATATTTTTTTCTTTAACTAATTTTTCTTCAATCCAGTCAATTAGTCCTGTCCAGTAATCTTTTACTACAAGAATAATTGGAAAGTGAACTAATTTGTGGGTTTGTATTAAAGTAATCGCTTCAAATAATTCGTCGAGAGTACCAAAGCCTCCGGGTAAAACTATATAACCCTGGGAATATTTCATAAACATAACCTTACGAACAAAAAAATTGTCGAAATCAATAAGTTTATCTGGATCAATAAATGAATTTGCAACTTGTTCGTAAGGTAAATTAATATTTAACCCAACCGATTTCCCTCCCGAAAAATGAGCTCCCTTGTTTGCAGCTTCCATAATTCCGGGGCCTCCTCCTGTAATTATTCCAAATCCTTTCTTAATTAAAAGATAAGCAATTTCTTCTGCCATTTTATAATATTCACTTGTAGGTTTTGTTCGTGCCGATCCAAAAACCGAAACACAGGGGCCAATACGTGAAAGTTTTTCAAATCCTTCAACAAATTCTGCAATAACTTTAAAAATTTGCCATGAATCATAGGTCTTTATTTGATTCCAGTCTTTTTGAACAAATGCCTTTCGTATTTTTTCTTCTTCTTCGAGTTTTTTCATAAAAAAAATTGCTATTTTGTTAATTAATCATAAAAAGATTAAAAAATGTTTAGATGTCGATTTTTAATAAATCGAGGTCTAAAAATTGCCATGAAATACCTTGATTTAATGTATCATGGTCTAAAACAAGAACTTTATCGGGTAATCCCCAAGTTGGAAATTGCTCATTATATGGAACATCTGAGGCAATTCCTGATCCTAAAAATACCATCCCGTTTTCAGTAATAAATTCATAAGATGTGGCATTTTGTCCAAAATCTCCTGCAATAAAAATCACCTGAATCTCCTTTTTCATAACGTTTTCAAAAAGCGGAAATACTGACTCTTTGAAATTTTGGTCGGGTGAACATCTGAATAAGATTGATGAATTGACTGTGTTTGCATATTCTTCAACCATCATTTCATCATCAATGTTGGCCCACACAACATTATGAGTTAACACAATTAAGTGAGATGATTTTTGTATTGTATCACAAACATCTTTAATTAATTCGAATTGAGCATTAATTTTGCCACAATCAACTCCTCCATAATTTAAATTAGTATTTAAAACAAGTAAAGTTATATTATTGAAAAATTGAGCGTGGAATGTTTCTTTTTCGGTAACATCAACAACCCAATCAATATTTCCATTTCTGACATCATGGTTTCCCAAAGTCCAATGTGTATTTGAATTGCCCAAATCAAAAATTCCATCAAGGTAAATTAATGTGCTAAAATCTTTCGTGGTTTCAGCGCAAATATCACCACCTAGCCAAATTTGTTGAAAGGGCGTAAAATTAAATGATTCCAATCTTTCATCTATTGTTGTATTACTTGCATAAGTATGCCCCATAAAAATATATGAATTTATTATATTTTCGGGGATAGGAATTATTTCGTTAGGATCATCTTTAGTACATGAGGAAATCAGGAATACAATTAATATTAAAAAAAGAGATACTTTTTTATTCATGTTTTTTTTTACAAATGTAAAATAATTTTAAGAATATTTTGCGATAGAAAGCATTTTTACAAACAATTATTGAAAAAACGAACATTGTTTCCATCTATAAAGATAGAGTATTTTTTATTTCAACAATAATTATTGAAACTCTGATTTAATATTAGTAATAAAAATCTTCAAGTTTTATTAAAAAGGCCGTCAGAAGTCAAAAAAAAATGATACATTTGACCATAAAAAGAAATTAATTTTTAATGATAATTATCCAAAATATCACCCTTACTAAAAAAAACAGAATTTTTTTTGTTTTAGCCTTCATAATTTCACTTGCATTTCAGATTTCATCTTATGCGCAATTTACTGAAAGAGCACTTCCTGACTCTGATTTATGCCTAATAGGAGAATTAGATAAATTTGTTGAAAATAAATGTATTACAGAAATTACTGAATTAAATAAAGATTACGTTATAAAAAGTCTTAATAATTTAAATTTAGGTGACCCGGGAGATATTTCAGGAATAGTTATCGACTCTGAAACGACTGATCCTATTGTTGGAGCATCAATTGTCGTTGATGGTACTGCGTTTTCCGCTACAAGCGGATCAAATGGTGAATATTTAATTGAAGATATTCCAGCAGGTAATTATGACATTACAGCAACTGCTGATAATTATTATGCAGAGACAAAAACAAATCAGGAAGTTATTTCAGGTGAAAATACTAAAATTGATTTTTCATTAGTCAGAATTCCGGGAATAATTTTAGGAGCGATAATAGATTCTGTAACTTTGAATCCGATTGAAGGAGCAATTGTTACACTTGAAGGAACAACTTACACCGCAATAAGTGGTGAAGATGGTAGTTATTTGATTACCGATATTTATCCGGGAATTTATTCGGTGAGTGCTTCAGCTAATAATTATTATCCTCAAACAAAAACAAATCAGGAAGTTATTTCAGGTGAAACTACTAAAATAGATTTTTCTTTAATTAGAATTCCTGGAATAATTTCAGGAATTATCACTGATTCTGAAACTTTGAATCCAATTGAAGGAGCAATTGTTACACTTGAAGGCACAACTTATTCTGCAACAACAGCAGAAGATGGTTCTTATTCAATTACCGATATTTATCCCGGAACTTTTGATGTTACTGCTACTGCCAACACTTATTATTCTGAAACAATAACAAATCAGGAAGTTATTTCAGATGAAACTACTGTAATAGATTTTTCATTAGTTAGAATTCCGGGAATAATTTCCGGTACAATCACAGATTCTAAAACTTTGAATCTAATTGAAGGAGCAATTGTTACACTTGAAGGCACAACTTATTTTGCAACAACAGCAGAAGATGGTACTTATTCAATTACTGATATTTATCCCGGAATTTATGAGGTTATTGCTACTGCTGAAAATTATTATCCTGAAGCAAAAACAGATCAGGAGGTAATTTCCGGAGAAACCGGCATAATTGATTTTGCTCTCGAACCTATGCCCGGTATTATTAGCGGTACAGTTATCGATTCGGAATTTTTCTATCCCATTGAAGGTGCTATAATTACAATAGAGGGGACAACTTATTCTGCACAAAGTGGAGCTGATGGAACATATTTAATAGAAGATATTGTCCCGGGAATTTATGATTTAACTGCTACCTCTGAAAAGTATTACCCTAAAACAATTAGCGGCCGAGTAGTAGTATCAGAACAAACAACAATTGTTAATTTTACACTTGACGAAATCCCGACAGGAAAATTATCAGGAATCGTAATTGACTCAGAGACGCTGAATCCTATCGAAAATGTTGAAATTACAGTCGAAGGTACATTATATTCAGCTACTACTAATTCTAACGGTAATTATTTGATTGAAGATGTTGTTGTTGGTACTTACTCAATAATTGCCAATGCAAATGGATATTATACTAAAATTGCACCTAATGAAGAAATAATAAATGATCAGACTACTATAGTTGATTTCAAGCTTTTTAAGATTCCATCTGGATCAATTGCGGGAATTATTACCGAATCCGGTACAGGGAATCCAATTGAAGGAGCTATGATTTCAGTTCTTGGTACTTCATATTCAACAATAAGTAATCAATTAGGAGAATATTTAATTCAAGATGTTGGAATGGGCATTTACTCAGTTACAGCAAGTTCAAACGGATATTATTCCGATACAATTCATAGTCAAAGAGTTTTTGAGGGCCAGGCAACTATTGTTGATTTTACCTTGTTAAGAAAAAACCCTTTCGGATCAATTTCAGGAATAGTTATTGATTTAACAACTTTTAATCCCATAGAAGGAGCAATAATTACAATTGAACAAACATCACAAACAGCTATTTCAGGTGCAGATGGAAAGTACTTCATTGATGAAGTAGAAATTGGAAGTTATTTCATAACAGCAGATGCGAATGGATATTATCCTGATTCAAAAGCTAATCAGCAAGTCTTAGAAGGAGAAACAACAATAGTAAATTTTTTACTTGAAGAAGCTCCGCGAGGAATTATTTCAGGGATTATTACTGACCTAAACACAGCTAATCCAATTCAGGGAGCTGAAATAAGTTGTGAAAAGAATGGACAAGTTGCTTATTTTACTATAAGCGATTATTATGGAATTTATTTAATTAATAATGTTGAAATAGGTATTTACAATATTACAGCCGATGCAATTGGATATTATTCTGAAACTAAACCCGATCAGGAGGTAATAGCTGACGAAACCACAATTGTTGACTTTTCGCTTTCGTTAATTCCAACCGGAACGATAAGTGGAACCGTATATGATTCAGAAATTTTATTGGAAATTGAAAATGCCGAAATTATAGTAGAAGGTACTGAATATTCAGCAATTACTAATTCGGAAGGAATATATACAATACCTGATGTTGAAATAGGAACTTATGATGTTACAGCAATTGCTGCCGGATATATTTCTAAAACAGAAACTAATCAGGAAGTTATAGAGGGAGTACCAACAATAATAGATTTTTCACTAATACCTATCCCAACAGGAATTATAGCCGGAATAGTGATTGATTCGGAGTCTTTGATGGGGATTGAGGGTGCTGAAATAACTGTTGTAGGTACGATTTATTCGGCAATTAGTGGACCAAATGGAAATTATTCAATTCAAGATGTTGATATTGGAGAATATTCAGTGACTGCAATTGCAGATGGATATTTCCCTGATATAATACATAACGAGAGAGTAATACAAAATCAGACAACTACAATTGATTTTTCACTTCTCCCAATTCCTACAACAGCTTCGATATCAGGAATTGTTACTGATTCAATAACAAAATTTCCGATTGAGGGAGTATTGGTTTCTGTTGAAGGTACTTTATATAGTGCTATAACAAATTTTGTCGGAGAGTATTCGATTTCGGACGTTTTGCCGGGAAATTATAATATTACAGCCACTGCAAACGGATATATATCAAAAACAATTTTGAATATTCCTGTCGTTGCAGGGGAAATAAGCATTGCCGATTTTGAACTTTCGCCAATTCCCGGTTCAATTAGCGGAACAGTTACCGATATCCTAAGCTCAGATCCAATAGAAGGAGCTATTATTATTGCTGTTGGTGAATATACTTATCAAGGGATTTCTGGAGAAGATGGGCTCTATTTAATATCAAATATTATTCCCGGAAATTATAACCTAATAGCATCTGCAGATGGATATTTCCCTAAAAACGAAACCAATGTAGAAGTTAATTTTAATGAAATAACATTGGTCAATTTTGAATTAGTGCCAATTTCCGGTTCAATATCAGGTAAGGTAACTGATTATGAGTCTTTTCAATCAATTGAGGGCGCTGAAATTAAAGCTGTTGGAACTACATCCACATATTCCGCAACTTCAAACATTGATGGTTCATATTTATTAACTGATGTTGAACCGGGACTTTATGATGTTATGGCAAGTGCAATAGGCTATGCATCTGAGACAAAAGCAAATCAGGAGGTATTTATTGATAAAATGACTTTTATTGATTTCGCACTTTTTTCTGTTCCATTATTAATAGCTGATTTTACTTTTGATACGATTTGCGAAGGTGGCGAGACTAAATTCACCGATATTTCAAAAGAACATGGAATAAATATCAGCAAATGGAGCTGGGATTTTGGAGATGGAGACAGTCTGGAATATTTTCAATTTGAAGAAAATGTATTTCATAATTTTTTAAACAGTGGAAATTACCTGGTTTCTTTAATAATAATTTCTACTTATTCAACAGTTGAAGTAAGCGATACCATTAGAAAATATGTGAAAGTGAAACAAAAACCAATTGCCCGATTTATTAGCGATTCGGTTTGTAGAGGTAATCAAACAACATTCATTGATCAATCGTATAGTTTTTATGAGCCGATAATTTCTTGGAAATGGAATTTCGGAAATGGAAGTACATCAACTGTACAAGACCCGACTTATAAATATGCTTCCTCAGGAATATATGAGACTCAACTTATAGTAGAGTTAAGTAATTCATGTATTGATACGGTTTTAAATAATGTATTCGTGTATGCTTTACCTCATGCTTCTTTTACAAATATTATTCCCTGTGTCGATCAGGCAACTCATTTTGAGGATTTGACAATCATAGATTCTGTTTCAATCACAAAATGGAAATGGAATTTTGGCGACACTTTATCATCATCAGATGTTTCGGAGGAACAAAATCCAAGTTATATGTATGATCTCGTAGGTACTTACGAAGTTAGTCTTAATGTAACTGATTCCCTTGGTTGCATGGACAATGCAAAAAAAGAAATAACGGTTTATCCGATTCCTTTTAGTGATTTTTCAATTGAAACCAATTATCAGGAAATAAGTGGACAAGTGAAATTTAATAATGAATCAGCACTTGCCGAAGCATATTTTTGGGATTTCGGAAATGGCGAAACCTCAACAGAATTCGATCCTGTTATCAAATATGTTGATGATTTTACTTATTTTATTAGCCTAATTGCATATAATGAGTATAATTGTACTGATACCTCTTATCTTGATTATGAATTTTATATCAAAAAATTATTTGTTCCAAACGCTTTTGCTCCCGAAGATCAAAACCCTGAGGTTAGAGTTTTTAAACCTAAAGGCATCAATATTAAATCCTACTTAATAGAGATTTACGACTATAACGGCGTTTTATTATGGTATTCAACAGAGTTAGACTCCGAGGGAATGCCTGCAGAAGGTTGGGATGGTTTATATAAAGGTAAATTAATGCCACAGGGAATGTATTATTGGAGAATTACGGCTGTTTTCGATGATGAAACAAAATGGACAGGCTCTGATAATGGAGTTAATGAAACCGGAAATCATGGGACTTTTATGTTAATACGATGATTAGAAATTCATTACTGATAATTCCTTGTTCGATATTCATTATTATAATAGGTAATTATATACATGAAACACACAGGAGAATGATTATGAAAACATTTCAATCCTATCAATCCTGTCAAAATTTAAGCAAATGAAAATACATATTAGATGTCCGAAATTTTAATCTTATAAATTATGCCAATACTTCTTAAAAACGCAACATATATCAATCCTAAATCATTAGAATTTATTTCTTCTCATATCGGAGTGGAAGAGGGAACAAGCGGTAAAATTTCTTTTCATTCTGAAATTCCTGATAAAGATAAGCTTAAGAGTTACGAAATTATTGATTGTAAAGGAATGCTGGTAACTAAATCATTTGCTATTGCTCACCATCATGCTTATTCGGCATTGTCACGAGGTATGCCGCCACCCCAAAAAACACCCCATAACTTTCTTGAAATATTAAAATATATTTGGTGGAATATTGATAAAAAACTTGATAAAGACATGATAAGGGCAAGTGCTTTAGTTACTGCTTTGGCATGTGCTAAAAATGGAGTTACTTTTTCCACCGACCACCATGCTTCACCAAACTGCATTAACAACTCTCTTGAAATTATTGCTGAGGCTTTTGATGAAGTTGGTATTTCACATCTTTTATGTTACGAAATCTCCGATCGTGATGGTAAAAAAATTGCCGAAAAAGGATTAAACGAAACGAAATCATATCTTGAAAGTAATCAGGGATTAGTTGGGTTGCATGCTTCATTCACAGTTAATGACAGCACAATGAAAAAAGCGGCTGATCTGATGAATGAATTCAATTCGGGAATTCACATCCATGTAGCCGAGGATTTATCGGATGAAACAGACTGCGAAAAAAAATATGGAAAACGGGTTATTGAAAGATTAAATGATTTCGGATTACTCAATTCATCAAAATCAATCCTTGCACATTGCATTCATTTAAATGATAATGAACGAAAAATTGTAGAGCTTTCAAAAGCTTATGTAGTTCAAAACACCGAAAGCAATCTGAACAACAAAGTAGGGTTTTTTAATTCGCACGGGCTTGGAAATAATATTATGATAGGAACCGACGGTATGCACAGCGATGTTTTAAGAAGTTCGAAAGCTGCATTTTTTGTCGGACAGGAATTTGATAATATAACTTATCTTTCTGCTTATGAAAGGTTAAGAAAGGTACACAATTATTTAAAATTTAACAATTTCAAAGGTGATGAAGAAAATAATCTTGTTGTGATTGATTACGACACACCAACTGAAATTAATTCGGATAATTTTCTCGGGCATTATATTTTCGGATTGGAATCGAAACAATTCCGGCATGTTATATCATCAGGAAAACTAATTGTTAAAAACTACAAAATTCAAACTGTAGATGAGAACGAAATACTTTCATTTTCACGAATTCAGGGAAACAGGCTCTTCAAAAGCCTCCTCTTATAATAAAGAATGTTGAAAAACTATTTTCCGGTATTATTGCTGATATTAATACAAGTAAAGCGAGGATTGATAAACTACTTTAAGTTTGCGAATATTAGTCAAAAGCTAACCGAATTAGACGGATGGTTAAGAAATCGCATACGATATTGCATCTGGCATGACTGGAAAAAGCCCGAACGAAAGCGTAAAAACTTAATACGTTTAGGAGTTAAACCAAACATTGCTTATGCTTGGAG
>JAEINX010000040.1 GCA_016342645.1 Bacteroidales bacterium
ATTGTCGGGGTGAGAGGATTCGAACCTCCGACCTCGTCGTCCCGAACGACGCGCGCTAACCGGGCTGCGCTACACCCCGTAAACAAATTTATTCGTGCAAATATACCATTGTTTATAATTTTGCGTTAGTTTTTTTTCTAACAAAAAATGAATTTTCGATTTTCTTTTTATATTTGCGAACGAAAAATAAATAATAAATATCTAAATAAGTAAAAATTATGAAATTATTAACTAAGAATTCTTTAAAATTTTTTTTAACGGCACTATTTTTCAGCCTGTTTTTTATGGGATTTTCACAATCTTTAAGCGAAGCCGCAGAATATTATAACTCGGGAAACGATCAGTTCTCGGCAAAAGATTATGCTACCTCTATAGACTCTTATAATAACTGTATAGATGCTTGCTTAATGCTTGGTGCGCAGGGTAATGACCTTAGAGCAAAAGCTGAAAAACAACTTGCCAATGCATATTACAAACATGCTATAAATTTATATAAAGGAAAGAAATTCGATCAAGCAATAAATACTTTTAAAAAAGCCGGTGAGCAAGCTAAGACGTTAGGTGATACAAAATTACAGAAAAAAGCTTTGGCTTATGTTCCCAAGGTTTATACTTCGGTTGGCCTGGGATTAATTAAAAAGAAAGACTATCCAAATGCAATGGAAAAGTTTAATAAAGCACTCCTATTAAACCCAAAATATAATAAAGCCTACTACGGGCAAGGTTTGGTTTACAAGGAAAAGGGTGAAACTGAAAATTTTAAAAAAGCCTTTGACAAAGTTATTGAAATTGGTCCAGAAGAAGATAAAACTGTTATTAATTCCAAAGAAATTGCGCAAAACTATTTTATTTCAGAAGGCGGAATGGCTGTCCAGAAAGAACATTATGACAAAGCAATTGATTTATTAAATTCGTCGTTTTCTTATGGTGATAAAGATGCAAACGCATATTATTTTATTGCTTTAGCTTACAATGGGAAAAAACAATGGGCAAAAGCAGTTGAAGCCGGAAATAAAGCTCTTGAATTTGAAAAAAATAATAAAACCAATATTTATTTTGTTCTCGGTAATGCCTACCAAGGCACAGGAGATAAACTAGCAGCTTGCAATGCTTATAAAAATGTTACTTCAGGCCCAAATGTTGATGCTGCAAAACATCAAATGAAAGAAGTATTAAAATGTAATTAGTGGTTGCTGATAATGTTCGTTTTTTTTATTATCGAAAATGAACATAATGCATTAAATACTGACTTTATGGACAAACACTTATTAAAAGTCTGAATCCAAAAGAAAGAAAAAATTCTTATTATAAAAATGTCAAACCAAAAAGGTTTGGCATTTTTTTGTTGCATTTAAATAACTCTCTATGTTTTTTTATAATTTTCCAATCTATAAAAAAACATTGATGGTAGAAAACCTCGATTTTATTATTTAATTTCGCTTTAAATTTTATGTATCTTGATAAAACCCGAAACAATACAAACCATATTTGAAACAGCACGGATTGACGAGGTTGTCGGAGATTTTGTTAATCTGAAAAAGCGGGGTGTGAACATGATTGGATTATGTCCTTTTCATGATGAAAAAACACCTTCGTTTACTGTTTCGCCGGCAAAAGGAATATACAAATGCTTCGGTTGTGGCAAAGGAGGTAATGCTGTTAATTTCATAATGGAACACGAGCATTATTCCTATCCTGAAGCCTTAAAATATCTTGCCAAAAAGTATGGAATTGAAATTATTGAGGAAAAACAAACTGCCGAACAATTACAAGCCTTAGACGAAAAAGAAAGCCTTTTTAATGTTACGGCTTTTGCACAGAAATATTTTTCAGATAATTTATTTAATAAAGACGAAGGAAAAGCCATCGGCTTATCATATTTTAAAAGCAAACGAAATTATAATGAAGCCACAATAAAAAAGTTTGAACTTGGATATTGTATCGATAAATGGGCTGATTTTACTGAACATGCCACAAAAAATGCTTACAAACTAAAACATCTGGTAAAAAGCGGTTTAACTGTTGCAAAAAATGATAATCATTTCGACAGATTTGCTGCAAGGGTTATGTTCCCAATTCACAACCTGACCGGAAAAGTGATTGGTTTTGGTGGCAGAATTTTATCTTCTGAGAAAAGTAAGGCAAAATATGTTAATTCTCCTGAGTCCGAAATTTATAATAAAAGCAAGGTTCTTTATGGTATTTATTTTTCAAAAAATTCAATAATAAATAAAGATAATTGTCTTCTTGTTGAGGGATATACCGATGTAATTTCTTTGTACCAGGCAGGTATCGAAAACGTAGTTTCGTCTTCCGGCACTTCTCTTACCAAAGATCAAATCAAACTGATTAAAAGATATTCGAAAAACATTACGATTTTATATGATGGTGATCCTGCCGGAATTAAGGCTTCTTTTCGTGGGATAGATATGATACTCGAAGAGGGTTTAAATGTTAGAATTGTACTTTTCCCGGATGGTGAAGACCCTGATTCTTATTCAATGAATCACAGTTCATCGGAAGTTGAAAAATTTTTAAATGATAATGCTGTTGATTTTATTACATTTAAAACAAATTTGCTTTTAGAAGAAACCAAAAACGATCCTATTAAAAAAGCCGGATTGATAAAAGAAATCGTAAACACGATTGCTTTAATTCCTGATGGGATTTTTCGTGCCACTTATGTGAAAGAATGCAGTAGTTTGATGGACACACCCGAACAAACTTTAATGAATGAACTAAACAAGATCATTCGCAAAAGATTTTCGGATAAAAACAAATTTGTCAGGGAGGTGATAGTTCCCGAACAGGATGTTATTTCTATTGAGGCCAAAACACTTGAATTTGAAAATATTCTTGAAAATCAGGAGAGGGAACTTATTAGAATGCTTTTAATGTATGGAACAAAAGATATATTTTTCACGGAAATTAATGAGGATAATAGGAATGTTGAAGTTGCAATAAAAGTTGCCGAATACATCACCTCGGATATTAAAAATGATGAATTAAGTTTTAACAACCCTGATTATCAGATAATATTTGATGAAATTGCTTCGGATATTGATAAAGGAGTTTTTCACGATGACCGATATTTTATTAATCATCATAATGAAAATATTTTAAAAATTGCTGTTGACATTTTAAGTTCCCGATACGAATTAAGCGAAAATTGGAAAAAGCATCGCATTTTAGTAAAAACGGAAACTAATATGCTGAAATATGCCATAACTTCAACATTATTTTCTTTAAAGGCAAAAAAGCTTGACTTGCTGATCACTGAAAACCAAAAAGAAATGAAAGCAGCTACGACAGAAGAAGATTTATTAATTCTCCAGAAAAAACATATTGAGTTAAAGAAAACAAGTTTGTTAATTAATAAGGAGTTGAGCAGGATTATTATTAAATAAAACTATTACTTTTAAAATGAAACGAATATAAAAAATATAAACTCCGACATTTATTTAATGTTTTTCACTTTTATCGGATTTTGCCTTGTATCAAAAACATCTGAAATTTCAACTCGATTCTTATTAATATTTGTCCAATAAATTCCTAACTCCATTTTTCAATTTCTGATATTAACTTTTTGACTCTGTTAATCTTCCTTTTTTTGAGTCCTCTAATGAGATGTCTATCCTTTTGTTGAATTCTTCCAGAGTCATAGGATATATCTTTGGGGAGGAAGTCTTTTTCCCTCCTTTCTTCAGTAACTGTTCAAGTTGAGAAATTATTTCTTCATTCTGCAATTTAAGAAATTCTATAATAAATGATATTTTTCTTGTTTGTATATCCATCATTTATTGATTTTAATCAAAAGTACAAATTATTTTTAAAAACAAAGGATTATCTTGTGATTGTTTCTAAAACTTTTTTAATTCATAAATTCCACAATCTTTTCTTCATCAATCAGATTCATACATTTAAAATGTTTTTTGGGGCATTTTTTAAACCCAATTTTACTGCAAGGCCGGCAATTCAAATTTTTGACTTCAACAATTAAAGAGTTTTCTTTTACTACTTCCGGCAAATAAGGATACATTCCAAAAGCCGGGACAGTATTCCCCCAAACCGATACAATTTTCTTTTTATAAGCTGCTGCAATATGCATTAAACCTGTGTCGTTTGTGATAACTTTTTCGGATAGAAAAATTAACGAAGCCGATTGATTTATAGAATATTTACCACATGAATTATAAACTTTATCGCCAAAATTCTTTTGTATTATTTCTCCTTTTTCAAAATCTTCGGGGCCACCGAGCAAGATAATCGGTTTATCTATTTTTTTACAAATAGAAATAATCTTATCCTCGGGAAGCATTTTTGTTGAATGCTTCCCACCAATTACAAAGCCAACAAATCCATTTCTGTGTGTTTCCGGTAATTGCGATCTTTCAATTTTATTATTTTCATCAATAAAAAAATCAAGTCCTTTATTATCGTTTTTTATTCCGAGAGATTTTATCGCCTGAAAATATCGATCAACAATGTGAATATCGGGAAGAAAATTTCTTTTAAAATTTACTAAAATCCATTTCTGAATATTCAATTTATTAAACGAAGCTGAAGGTTTTTTAAGTTTTTTCTTAACAAGATAAGTCCTTATATTATTATGAAGATCAACCACAAAATCAAAGCCTTCTTTGTAAAGTTGAGGGATTATTTCGTTAACATCTTTTTCGATTGAATGTACTTTGTCAATGTTCGGATTGTTTTCCACAATTGAAACAAAAGCTTTTTTTGTCAAAAAATGAAGCTCACAATCCATTATTTGATTCTTCAAACAACGAACTATAGGTGATGTTAAAACAATATCACCAATTGAACTGAATCGTATGACAAGTATTTTTTTCAATTCTTTATTTTTTCCTTTTCCACGATTTCAATTTATGACCTTTGGTGGCGAAATATAAAATATAAATATAACAAGGAACCATAATCCAATAAGCTTGTTGCGAACCTATAGAGTCAACATCGGAGAGATACCCATAAAGCAAAGGTAAAATTGCCCCTCCGGCAATACCCATTATCAACAATGCTGAACCTGTTTTCATAAATTTACCTAAACCATCAATAGCGAGAGGCCAAATTGCAGGCCACATTATTGAATTAGCAAAACCTAAAGCAGCTATCATTAAAATTGAAGTGTATCCGTTTGTAAGAATTGCTATTATCGAAAAAATCACACCAAGTATTGCAAAGTATTTCAACGCTTTCGATTGAGAAATAAAATGAGGTATTGCTATGATACCGACAAAATACCCGACAATCATAGCTCCGAGAGTGAAAGAGGCAAAAAATTTGGCTTCGGAAAAATCGAAACCCAAAAAATTGCCATAACTTATTAAAGTATCAACGGCTATAACTTCAACACCTACATAAAGAAAAATACACAAAACACCTAACCATAAATAAGGGAATTGAGCTAAACTTGTTTTTTCATTCTTAGATTTATTATCATTTTCTTCAATTTCATCATCCACGTCCGGCAAAGGCGAAAGCCTGACTAAACCTCCTAAAACAACCAAAACAACCGCCATAATTACATAAGGTAAAATTGCTTTTGTTGCCAGAGCATCCAACTCAATTGTTTTTGAAACAGAATCCAAGTCAGCCAGTTTTATTACCAGATCATCGATACCTTCTAAAACTACCGCGCCAAGAATTATAGGACTGAGTATTCCGGCAAATTTATTTGCAACTCCCATAATACTAATTCGTTTTGCTGCACTTTCAATGGGTCCGATAATAGTTACATACGGATTAGATGCGGTTTGTAAAATTGCCAAACCCGCTCCCTGAACAAAAAGTCCGGTAAGAAATAAACCGTAAGTGCGAGTCATTGCAGCGGGTATAAAAATAAGTGCTCCAACAGCCATAGTTATCAAACCTAAGGACATACCGTTTTTAAATCCGGTCTTTTTTAATACTGCACTTGAAGGCAAAGCCATTACAAAATATGAAATATAAAATGCAAAGGTTACCCAAAATGATTCAAAATTTGTTAGTTCACACGAGATTCTTAAATAAGGAATTAATGTAGCATTCAACCAGGTAACAAATCCGAAAATAAAAAACAGAATTCCTATTATTGTTATAGATAAAATATAACTTCCGTTATTTTTATTATTTGATTTTAATTTGCTTTTTGACATATTTGATTAATTATTAGATTTTTATTTGCTTTTGAAGGTGAGTATAGAGGTAAAAGGGAAATAAGGGTATAAGGTTTTGGTGTGGCCCCTATTTCCCTTATTTCCCTATCTCCTTTATACATCATTTATTTCTTAATATTTTTCCATTTTTGATTAATTAATTTTGAAACATCCTCATTATTTGAAAATGGACGAATGCGGAAACTAAAAGAATAATTACCCGGAAGAATCTGATATTTTTTATGTGGTTTTGCTCCCCATGAATTATCACCGCCAACTCCCATTTGTGTTAAATCAATATTTAAAGAAACAAAATCATTTGGAATCATGTCGGTAGTATGCTTATAATTTTTCTTTTCACCCTGATCAAGGTCTTCATTTGTAAAATGAAGTGCTGAAAAACATATACTGGGAAATCCTTCAATCAAGACACCCTTACCTTCTTCATTTGTGATTGTAAGCCATCTGACTTGTGTTTTATAGCCATTTTCCTGAGGCCTGATATATTCAACATACTGGTCTGTAACTGTACTTTCATAAACATCAACTAATGCTGAAGTGTTTCTGTCAATATAATTCTCGTGAGGGCCTTTGCCATACCATTTTAATTGTTCAAAATCACCTTTTAGCTGAACTTCCATACCAATTCTCGGTATTTCAGGTAGGTTTCTGTTTTTAGATAAAAGATTAAAACTGACTATAATATCTCCTGAACCAAGAACAGTATAAATAAAAGTTAAATTTGAGTTTGTTTCCTTTATAAGAAAAGTGGAATTGATTACAACTTTATTACTCTTTTGATCAATAATTTCAAATTTTTCTAATTTTCGTTCATCAGCTGCTGTTTTCCAAACAGCACACCGTTTTTCCATTCCGTTTCCGAAATCGTTGTCGTTTGGGGCCCTCCAAAAATTCGGTTCCAAACCTTCAATAATTAACTCCTCGCCTTCAAATGCCAAAGCAGACAGAATTCCCTTTTTCTTATTAAATTTAATTTGAAAATTCTTACCTGTCAGAACCACTTCATCTGAAGTTTGTTTAAGTTTTATTTCGGGCAAATCTGATGAATTCTGTGCTTCAACAATCCTTCTTACAGGCAATCTGAATTGTTCAATAGAAATAGTATGATTCTCGGGTATTAAGTCAGATTTTTCTTTTGTGCTAATGCTAAAATTTATGAAACTCTCATTTTTAAGGTTCTTATTTATTGCAAATAAAGGAACTTTAATAATGGTATCATTTCCGGGTTCAATATTAAGGTTTTCAATTATTCCACTTTCAATTACTTCACCCAGGCTTTTAACTTCCCAGTTAATTATAAATTCATTTAGGTTGGTGAAAAAGTAATTATTAAATATTTTAAATTCACCCATATTGAGTTTTACAGGAGCAATTTTTATATTTTGATAAACTTTTTTCACCTCCCACATCGCCGGATGAATACTTCTGTCTGGATAAACTAAACCGTTAATGCAAAAATTTCCGTCGCTCGGGACATTTTCATCTCCAAAATCGCCGCCGTAAGCCCAGAACTTTTCTCCGTTTTTTGTCGATTTAATAAGACCCTGGTCAACCCAATCCCAAATGAAACCTCCTTGCAATTGATCGTATTTTTCTATTACATCCCAGTAATCCTGCAAGTTTCCTGTACTATTTCCCATTGAATGAGCATATTCGCATAATATCAAAGGCCTGTCTTGTTGTTTGCTTGCATACTTTTTAAGATAATCAATTTCTGCATACATTGGTGAAACAATATCAACATGCGATTTTGTTCCTGCACGCTCGTAATGAACCGGCCTGCTGGAATCCCTATTCTGTATCCATTCGGATGATGCAATAAAATTTACTCCGTCACCGGCTTCATTTCCCATCGACCAAATAATAATAGAGGGATGGTTTTTGTCCCTTTCAACCATACTTATAATTCGATCCAGATGTGCTTCTTTCCATTCGGGATTGTTGCCCAGAGTACGATCAAGCTTATATCCCATTCCATGAGATTCAATGTTTGCTTCATCAATAAGATAGATTCCGTATTTATCGCATAATTCGTACCAATACGGATCATCGGGATAATGACTTGTACGAACAGCATTTATATTAAATCGTTTCATCAATTCAATATCCTTCAACATTGATTCTTTAGAAATAATATGTCCGGTGTTTTGATCGTGTTCATGACGGTTAACACCTTTTAATAAAACAGCTTTACCGTTTACAAGCAATTGACCGTTTTTTATTTCAGATTTTCTGAAGCCTACTTTACAACTAACAGTTTCAATTGTTTTATTCTTGTCATTTTTTAGTGAAATTACTAAAGTATATAAATTGGGTTTTTCAGCCGACCATTTTTCAGGGGAAGGAACCTTGTTTTCAAAAACAAAATTTTCAAGGTTCTTTTTATTAACATTTATTTCCATTGAATCTTTGATAATGGTTTTTTTATCTTTATCAAAAAGAAAAATATTTATAGCGTATTTCTTTGTTTTGGAGTTGGTTAAAAAATTTTTTATTTCAACATTAAGATTTAATTTCGCATTATTATAACTTGAATCAAGCAATGTTTGAACGAAAAAATCCCGGATTTGAATTTTTGGAGTTGAGAAAAGATAAACATCACGTTCAATTCCGCTTAGCCTCCAAAAATCCTGGCATTCGAGAAATGAACCATCCGACCATCGATAAACTTCAATGGCAATTGTGTTTTCGCCATTTTGTAAATAGGAAGTTATATTGAATTCAGCCGGTGTTTTACTACCTTGACTATACCCGACTTTTTGTCCGTTTATCCAAAGATACATTGCTGATTTTACGGCACCAAAATGAATAAATACTTCCCTCCCATTCCACGAATCGGGAATTGTGAAACTTCGGCGATACGAACCTACGGGATTGTATCCGTCTGGAATATCGGGAGGATTAGGTTCTTCGGTAAATTCATAAGGAATGTTCACATAAATAGGAATTCCATATCCATGCAGTTCCCAATTTGAAGGAACAGGAATATCCTTCCATTTTGAAACATCATAATCGGGTTTATAAAAATCAACCGGTCTTTCTGAGGTTTTTTTTACCCAATTAAATTTCCATAAACCATTTAATGATTTATAAAAAGGCGAAATATTTTCGTCGTTTAATATTGCTTGCTCAACATTTTGGTATGGAATATAAGTGGCATGAGGTGCCATTTTGTTTATCCCAAAAACCTTGGGATTTTCCCAATCATTTATTACTTGTGCGTTAATATTTTGCAATAGGCAACTTATTGTAAATATAAATAATAATACTGAATTTTTCATTATTCTAAGTTTTGATTATTCAATGATAATTTCGTCTGCAAAAATCCATGCCTTATTTCCTGCAGCAGAATGCTTTTGAGGACAATTTCCAATATTTTTTGCAATAATTTTAATATATTTTGCTTCGATTTTTTCATTCAAATCTATCACAAAATCTTCAATAAATGCCATTTCTTTCATTGGTGAAATATCGTTTTCGATTTTTCCTATGCTTTTAAAGTTTTTACCGTCGTCAGAAATAAAGTATTCCACTGAAGCCGGAAGAAATATCCATTTTCTTTGGATTTGCAGAAAACTACAAGAAATTTTGCTAAGCACCGAAGAGCTTTTAAGATCAATTACAGCAATTAAATCATCTCCCTGAAATCCCTGCCAGCAATTATCATCGTGATTTAGGCTACCATTAACTCCATCAAGGAGGCTGTTTTCACCCTGTGCTTTATATTTAAAACTGTATTTATTTTTTAGTTCAAGATTTTTTCCTAATCCCTTATGAATAGATATTGTTTTTTCAGAAATTTTTTCAACTAATTTTCCATCCTTAAAAAAACCTGCTTTAATATTTGTAGTCGAATCGATATCAAAAGTTTTTGAATAAAGCAAGGAATTAACATCGGGATCAGAACCGTCGGTTGTGTAGTGAATTTCGGGTTTGTAAATTTCACTTTCAAGGCAAGCAGATACTTTTCCGGAAGTATCGGTAATAGTTTTTATATCTATTTCAAATGAACCCTCGCAATAGTTAACATTTAATTTTTCTAGTCTTTTAAAATGATTATTTAATCGTTTAATAAATCTTTCCCAGTTTTGTCTTTTCTTTGGTGTCCAAGCTACCTCAGCCAAAGCTATCATTCTCGGGAAAGCCATATACTCGGCATGTTCGAGAGTTGATATATATTCGGTCCAAATATTACCCTGTACTCCAAGGATATGTTTTTGTTCTTCATCATTCAAAACAGGTGGTGTAGGATCGAAAGAATATACTTTTTTTAGCGAAGTCAAACCACCGATTGCTTTAGGTTGAAAATTAGGATCGGCCTGATAATAATCAAAATAACAATGTGATGTTGGTGTCATAATTACATCATGCCCTTGCTGTGCCGCTTCTATTCCACCATCAAGGCCTCGCCATGACATTACAGTAGCTTCAGGTGCAAGTCCACCGTCAAGAATTTCGTCCCACCCGATTAGCTTTTTATTTTTTGAATTAAGAAATTTTTCTATTCTTTTAATAAAATAACTTTGTAATTCTTCTTCATTTTGAAGTCCTTCGTCTTTAATTCTTTTCTGGCATTTTTTACAGGCTTTCCATCTTGTTTTGTCGACTTCGTCTCCACCGATGTGAATATAATCAGAAGGGAAAAGTTCGGCGACTTCGCTTAAAACATTTTCTAAAAACTCAAAAGTTTTTTCGTTTCCGGCACATAAAACATCAATATTTGGCCAATAGCTACCTGTTTGCACTTCCATTTTTTTTCCGCGACACGATAATTCAGGGAAGGCTGCAAAAATTTCGCTGCTATGCCCCGGCATTTCTATTTCGGGAATAATTTCAATGTTTCTTTCTTTTGCAAACTCAATGATTTCTTTGATGTCTTCTTGTGTATAAAATCCACCATAAGTCGCTTTTTCGCCGGGTTTTCCAAGTTCACGATTTCTCCATGCTTGATCTTCATGATCGACTCTCCATGCACAAATATCAGTTAGCTCAGGATATTTTTTAATTTCAATTCGCCAACCGTTGTCGTCTGTCAGATGCCAATGAAAAACATTCATTTTATACATTGCCATCAAATCAATAAATTTCTTAATAAATTCTTTAGGAAAAAAATGCCGTGATACATCAAGATGCATTCCACGGTAAGAATATTGCGGTTTGTCGTAAATACGAAGACATGGAATTTTCCAGTCTATTCCTTGTTCTTCATTTTTTTTATCAAGAACTTCATTTGGCAAGAGTTGTAAAAGCGATTGAATACCATAGAATACTCCTGAAGGTTCATTAGATTGTATGGTGATCTTTGTAAGGTCAACTTGTAATTTATATCCTTCATCACCAAGCTTATTATCAGAAAGATTTGAGGAAAGAATCATTACATTATCAATTGATTTCGCTTCTGAAATATCGGAAACACTTATGTTGAAATCTGTTGCATTATTAATGATTTTTGCAAGATATTCGCCGAGTTTTTGCATTTCCGCATTTCCATCTTCAGTTAGAATGGCCGTTTCTGAATTTAATTCAAATTCAAACTCACCCTCCCATACCGACATTCTATCAGGACACGGAATAATATTTATTTGATGAATCTTTTTTGAATTATTACATGAAAACAACGACATCGCTGCGATAATAATAATAATTTTAATTTTTGTGCTAAGTTTTTTCACAATTCTTATGTTAGATTTTAAATGATTTCCTTTATTTCGGGAAGAATGATTTTAAATATTGCCTGAGCAATCATTGCTTGTCCTTTTGAATTTGGGTGGCAGCCGTCAACAAGCAATTTTTCGATGTTTTGTCCTTTTTCTATTATATTTTGCCAAATGGAGTAATTATCAACAAAAAGAAGCTTTTCTTCAAGAGCAATTTTTTGACAAACCTCAACGTAATTTTGCAATAAAAAATTTGGTCCATTGCTTAAATACGGTTCATAATCATAATCGAAAAAATGACCCAAGGGGGGAGGTGTCATCAATATTGGTTGAATGCCTTTATTTTGAAGTTTTTTAATAATTGCTCTGATATTTTGTTCGTATTCAAAAGTACTCAATTGAGTATCTTCACCTTCGGAAAAAATCCAGGCATCATTAGTACCATACATTATAGTCACAAAATCGGGATTAAGATTTATAACTTCATTAATCCTGTTTAAAGCAAAATCACTTTTCTCGCCCGGTAACCCTAAATTAAACATTGTGCTGTTAATGTCTTTATTGTTAAGCAATTTACTTAATTTCTCAGGAAAAGTATTATACTTGGAAACACCACAGCATACTCCATCTGTAATTGAATCACCAAGGCAAGCTATAGTAACTGATTTTTTGTTTTTCTTAATATCCATACATCCATTAATAATAACCAAAAAAAACAATAAAAGTAATTTTAAA
This sequence comes from Bacteroidales bacterium, assembly GCA_016342645.1. Lineage (GTDB taxonomy): Bacteria > Bacteroidota > Bacteroidia > Bacteroidales > JAEINX01 > JAEINX01. Next base: position 12,566 of record JAEINX010000040.1, read on the forward strand.
AAAGATTTGTTTCTTAAATATGTTTTTAAAGTGAACATTTCCAGTTTTATAAGAAATAATATTTTTAAAAATCTTCAATTTTTAAAAATGAGCTAATATAGCAAAGTTTTAACAGAGAAAACCTCTAAAAAAAGATAAAACATGTATTGTTTAATTTAGCAGCAATTATTCAATCCCTTTGGTTTGGACTGTTTAAAAGCCCAAGGTTTGAAGTCAATTACAAAAATATTTAACTTTTTAAGCCATAAACGCTTATCAATTAACCTTTTTACAATTTATCCATGTGGATTTATCTTTATTAAGAAATTATTGTTTAATATTGTGCTCGTAATTTGATATTGATTTTATTATAAAATTTTCAAAACTTATGAAAAGGAAACCACATCTTAGTTTTTGGCAAATATGGAATATGAGCTTTGGCTTCTTGGGGATTCAATTTGGCTTTGCTCTACAAAATGCAAATGTCAGCCGAATATTTGAAACTCTTGGTGCAAAAGTTGATGAAATACCGATCTTATGGATAGCTGCACCCGTAACGGGTTTAATTATGCAGCCGATAATTGGCCACATGAGCGATAAAACATGGGGGAGATTAGGCCGTCGCCGCCCATACTTTTTAGTAGGTGCAATTCTTGCTTCATTGGCTTTAATAATTATGCCAAATTCTCCTTTTTTATGGGTAGCTGCCGGTATGTTATGGATAATGGATGCTTCAATAAATATTTCCATGGAGCCTTTCCGTGCGTTTGTTGGAGATATGTTGCCTTCCGAACAACGAACCAAAGGCTTTGCAATGCAAAGTTTTTTTATTGGAACAGGTGCAGTTGTTGCCTCAGCTCTTCCTTATATTATGACAAACTGGTTTGGAATTGCCAATACCGCTCCTGAAGGTGAAATTCCACCTTCGGTTAGGTTTTCCTTTTACATTGGAGCTGCGGTATTCTTATTAGCTGTACTATGGACTGTTATCAAATCGAAGGAGTATTCTCCCGAACAACTTGAAGAATTCAACGAAACAGAGAATCAAGAAAAAAATGGTAATAAATCCAATTATACCGAAGAACCTCTTCCATATAAAAGATTTCTTAAGAGTAGTTTTTTCTGGATCATTGGCGGATTGGTTTTAAGCTATTTAATATATTTTTATAAACTCGAAGCTGAATTATATATTCTTACGGTGGGATGCTTTGCTTTTGGAATAATTCAACTAATAACAGGATTATTTACAAAAAGCGGAAAAACGAAAAATGGTTTGGTTATAGTTATAAACGATTTATTTAAAATGCCGAAAACAATGGCACAACTGGCAATTGTTCAGTTTTTTTCATGGTTTGCGCTTTTTGCTATGTGGATATACACAACATCTGCTGTAACATCCCATGTTTATGGGACAGATGACACTTCTTCCGTTTTATATAATACCGGTGCTGATTGGGTGGGAATATTATTTGCTGTTTATAACGGTTTTGCGGCGATAGTTGCATTTTTATTGCCTGTTTTAGCAAAAGTAACAAACAGGAAAATCACACACATGATTTCTTTAATTGCCGGAGGTCTCGGCTTGATCTCTATTTATTTCTTTTCAGACCCAAATCTTCTCATAATTTCGATGTTTGGAGTAGGCTTGGCCTGGGCAAGTATTTTATCAATGCCTTATGCCATTTTAACAGGTTCGCTGCCAATCCATAAATTAGGAACTTATATGGGTATTTTTAATTTTTTTATTGTAATTCCTCAAATTCTGGCGGCAAGTCTTCTCGGGTTTTTTACAAAACATCTGTTTAACGATCAGGCAATTTATGCATTGGTGCTTGGAGGTGCTTCAATGTTTGTAGGTGCAGTTATGGTGTTGTTTGTAAAAGATGTTGATGCTCCCTCAAAAAAGGCTAAGGGCTAAAGTGAAAAGTAAAAAATAAAAAATATTTTAAGTGTCCAATATTAAAGAAAAAGGGGAATTCTTTTTAAAACCATTATTCCCCTTATACCTTTATACCTTTGTTTCCCAGCTTACTCCTTGTTCAATATTAATTTATGAACCTCTGAAAAATCTCCGATTTGAATTATACAAAAATAAAGTCCGGATTTTACTTTTGAATTATTAATACTCATTGCATCCCATATAAAAGAATGAGAGCCGGGATATAATTTTGAATCTGTTATTGCTTTAACTTCTTCTCCGAGTAAATTCAAAATACGAATTGAAACTTGATTTGTTTTCGATAAATTAAAATCAATATTAAAATTATTATTTGAAGGATTAGGATAAATATTGCCGATAAGATTTAAATCCGGTTTGGAATAATCATCATCTATACCTGTACCAATATCCGGAGTCGCAAGTTTTTTATCAGTATAAATTCTGTATTCACCGGGTTGAAGTTGAACAGATTGAGTTGTGTTTGTAACATTTAAAGAATCGCCTGAAAAATAATCATACCATTTGCCTGTATGATAAAAATCAGGTAAAATAGTTCCTTCAATTACATTGAAATTCCCAATAACAATAACGCTCATCTCCGAATTATAGATTCTAATTTTCTTTAATTCACCGTTCACAGATAAATTAAAATTAGTACTTTCGAATGCATCATTATTTATTCTGAGATCAATTAAGCTTGAATAAACATCATAAAGATGTTTCCTTCTGAAGTCAGTATAATAATCCCAACGAATTGGTTTTTCGCCTAAGCGTCCGTTAAAATTAATTGAATAATCATAGCCCATTTCTTCAAACTGCCAGATCATTTTCGGGCCGGGAATCGTAAAGAAAAAGCAAGCATTCAGTTCAATACGCTTTAGTGCAGTTGTTGTATCTTTAATTGAATAATCTCCTGAAGAATTTCCCCATGTATAAAGCCTGTTAGGGATTCTGTCTTCATCGTGGCTTTCCATATATCCGACAACATTTGGGTTATTCCAATTTCTTTCTTTATAAGAAATCCATGAAAAATCAGATTTATTGTTTGAAAACCAACCGCATGCTGAATTGTAGTAACTATAAGTAATGTTTCCCCAAAGAAGAATATTATAATTTGCGAGAACTTTTTCTTCCGAATTATCAGCAAGATGCTCAAAAATCACATAGGCATTCTGATTTACTTCCCAAATTTCATCAGACATCCTTTTTAACAATGCAATTCTATCTGCATCATAAGAACCGCCCCATGGATCACTTGAACCTTTAATGTTATTTCCAAATCCTTTGGTAAAATCAAACCTGAAGCCATCAATTTTATATTCGCTCATCCAATAATGATTAATACTATCAACAAGAGCCTGAGTTGCCTCACTTTCATGATTAAAATCGTTTCCCCACTGAGCATCGGGATTAGTAAAATTATGATTTACATTATACCATGGGTTTTCAGATGTAGGCTTATCTCCATCAAAATACATCTGAACAAAGGGAGATTGGTCATAAGAATGATTTAAAACTAAGTCTATTAAAACAGCAATTCCTCGACTATGGCATTCATCAACAAATTTCTTTAAATCATTTTTTGGCCCGTAATATTTATCCGGTGCAAAATAAAATGAAGGATTATATCCCCAGCTCAAATTTCCTTCAAATTCATTTATTGGCATCAATTCAATTGCATTTACTCCTAAACGCTCTAAGTATCCGATGGTATCAATCAAGGATTGATAAGAATGTTTTGAAGTAAAATCCCTGATCAGCAATTCATAAATTATCAGGTCAGTATTTTTAGCGGGTACAAAATTCGTTGTTTCCCACTGAAATTCTTCCTGATTAGTTTGTAAAACAGCCGCAATTCCTTCTGTTTTACCAATGGGATATTCAATAAGATTTGGATAAGTAATATTGGAAATATATTTATCGTTCCACGGATCACTTATTTTATCGGTATATGGATCAGCAATTTTAATTTCACCATCAATATAATATTGAAAAATATATTCTTTCCCCGGAACAAGATTGGTAATTTCAAGCCAGAACCTATCATTTTCAGGTGTAATTTTCATATAGTACGCCGAATCTATTTGCCAGTCATTAAAATCTCCTATCACATAAATAAATTCTTTGTAAGGAGCATAAATAGAGAGAACAACTGTTGATTCATCAATGTAATTAATTCCATCACGAACACCTTCGGGCAGAGCTTCAATAGTAACCGGCCTCCTAACATGATAATAAAAAGAGTCGGCTACCGATTCATTTGCTGTTGAAGCAATTGCTTTAACAAAATATTTACCGTAATCGGTAGCAAATAGAGAATCTGTAAAAGATGTTCCTTCCACTTCCTTAACTAATACTTCATCGACATAAAGTGAAATTGATGTAGCTTCGTTTGCATAGATTTCAACAGGAAGAGTATCGTTAAGTGATAAAATAACATTAAACTGTTCGGGATTAATAATATTTATATTCAACCCTGATTCATAAACATCGACAAAGATGTCTCCTCCGGTTTCAGTTTTTCCCTCGAGATAACTACCTCCTACAGCAACATCACTTCTAAAAACCAATGCTATTTGTAAAATTTGTTCGCTATCGGGAACACCATAATATTCGCGAATACTTGGTGAAATATTTAATTGGTAAAGATCTTGTCCAATTTTTTCCAGTTTAGTTTCATCAGTATTTTCTCCCCAGCCGGTTTTCACATATTTCCAATCCGAACCTGATGAACTATTATTTGTAATTACCCCCGTATGAGCATAAACATCTCCATCATAGCCTGCCAATCCTCCGCTTCCGAGGGCAGCATTGAAAGTAATAAGCACCGGTAAGTTTGTAAGTGGAACCTCGGGTTCGGTAGTTACTAATTGCCCAAAAGAAATATTAAATATTGCTGTAAGAATTAGTATTATAAATGATTTTTTCATTTTTTTTAAATTTAATTTTTTATATAAGTGCAAACAATTTAATTGTACAAGATTGATACCATTTTTGTAAAACAAAAAAGACCCGACAAAATGTCGGGTCTTAAGTTTTATTTAAAAAATAATTATTTTTTAATAATCTTCATTGACCTCTGGCTATCATTGTTCTTAATAACAACAAAATAAATGCCTTGATGAATTTCTGAAGTACTAATATTAACATTATCGGAACCATAATTATTAACTGAAATAATTTTTTGTCCGACAATATTATAGATACTAATTTGCGATATTTCGCTAACATTTTCTATAAATAGAATATCGTTAACCGGATTTGGGAAAATCCTGATGCCGGCTAATTCATTATCATCGATACCACTGGCACCAACTTTATAAGCAGAAATTGCTGTTTGAGGATCACCAATTGAAGGGTCACCGGCTGATGCGACAGGAATTACTTCAAAAACAAGATATTTATCCATATCTTCCTCAACAATTGAATAAGTTAAGGCAGTTGCACCGGAAATTTCAACTTTATCACTTCCATCAGGTTGTGTTGCAACATACCATTTGAATAATGAGGTTCCTTCAGGCTCACCATTAGGATCGAAATAAATGTAAGATCCGGTTGCATCATTTCCAGGTTCAAGAGTACCTTCAACTTTTACATTATAAGCATAAGGAGCGTAAGGAGTATCAATTATATTATAAGTACATTCGTAAAAATTTTGAACACCTCCTAAAGTATCTTGAATTTCAATTTTTCTGTTTGGCCCGCCTGATGGGAATTCCGAAGTATCCCAGTTACCATTAATTCGGAATTTAAAACTTTGTTCCATGCCAATTTTTTCTCGGCTAATAAATAGTTCAACAGTATAAATGTTCTCTCCATTATTGAAGCAAACATCATAACCACCCCAACCATTAAAATCACCTGCAATATCAAGATAATCGGTATCAGGATTAAATTGTTCAGCAGTAATTTCATCATTCATATTACATTCAAAAGTAACAGGAACGGTTGAAGTATTGTAGTTGTCATAAAAGTAATTAATCGTTTTTGATTCATGAGGTCCGAGAACTTTTCTGTTTGGTCCGCCACCGGGAAACTCAGATGTATCCCAGCTTGCATTTACTCTAAACTTGAAATCATAAACAACTCCTGCTTCAAGGCTTAAGTCAATTGAGTAGGTAGTGTCACCAAGGTCGGTTAAAGGCCCTGAGCCGGGATCGCCCCAACCATTAAACGAACCTGCAACATCGACAAAGTCATTATCGGGATCAAAATTGCCGAGTTCTACCTGATAACGCATATCAACAATCATAGTTGTAACAGAAGGAGGAATAATAGGATCATCGTTCCACCAAACATTAACTGTTACAGTTCCGCCAATTGCAGTAAAATTCCTTTGAATTTCTTCATAAGTTGCATCATTAATTCGGAATTTGTAAGTGTATCCCTGATCAACAACAAGTCCTTCATCAACTGTTGCATTATAAATCCCATCTGCTTCAAGGTCTAACAATTCAGTAGCACCCAGTCCATCAATATCAACATACAAAATATCGTTAATAGGGTCAAAGTGCTCCTCATTGATCATTTTAGTCATGTTGCAATTGACAACAAGAACAGGATCTCCAGATACAAAGCTTAATGGGATATTGAAATCACCACATCCGCCTTCAATAAAATCTTTACCTTCAGCATCCCAGGAACCATTATTAAATACAGCTGTAATTTTTGTAATTACAGTTCCTTCAGGAAAACCGTAAAAGTCGTAGGGGTTGTAAGTAATAGAATAAGTATCATCTCCATTTGCAGTCAAAATTGGAGACTGGCCATTAGCTCCCATTGCATCAAAGTCAACTCCATAATTACCCCAACCGTCAGGTTGTCCAAGTTCAAAGGCAGCAGAGTGCATATAAATTTCTTGAAGGCCTAACAAATCTTGTTTGCCATCCGGAGTACATGATAAAGTTGCATTAAAAGTTAACGTAATCTCGTCATAAGCTGTAGCATCTTCGGGTGAAATCGAAATTGCTGCAGGCATTTGGGCATAAATACTTGCTGAGAATAAAAAGACAGCAACTAAAGATAAAATTTTTCTAAAAGTAAATTTTTTCATAAGCGTTTAAATTTTAATTATTAATAAGTTCAGTTTCTAATTTTTTAGTTTTATATTAAAAAAAAAGTAAAATTCGTAATTTTTTAATACAACTCCAAGAAAATTGTCTTTTTTTTTAAAAAAAAATAAAAAATTCTACTATTTACATTGAAACAAGCTGATGCAAACGATTGCAAGAAAATTTTATAATGATTTTTTTCTAACAAAAAAGTTATGAAAATTCATCAAATAATATGAAAACTTTATAATTTCATCATGAATTTGATTTTCTTTTGTCCAAAAATATTATAAGAATTTCATTAAATATTTTTTTAAATTATATTTCTTTCCAGATAATTCGACAAACTTTTATAAAAACTGTTGATAATAGAATTTTTGCGTAAATAGTTCAAAATTTTATCTTTATTATTTAAAATAAAAGTTTCTAATTCGAACTTTTTTATTAATTACCGATAAAATTATTGTCTATAGCATTGACAATGTGCAATCTAATATTATTATGCTTTTTTTAAAAATAATAATACCAGATTAAGAAAAAATTGAAAAAAACTAAATATTGCTTTAGATTTTATTTAAAGTATTTCAATTGCAATCGAAACCGCAAACGTTTGCAATAAAAAAACTTAAAAAAAACTCTTAAAATATTTTAAATCATAATTTTTATTACTAATTTTACCTTCGTTAATTGTAAAAAAAATTATATAAACACTTAAAAAGTAAAAAATAATTATTCACAAAACATTAATGCTATGATAAAATTTTTACACTTTAAAATGTTTGTCTTTTTAGCTTTAATTCTATTTGGGGTTTCTGCTTTAGGACAAAATGGAAAGATTGTTGGAACCGTATCTGATAAAGATTCGGGGGAAACGCTTCCAGGCGCCAACATTATGATTAAGGGGACAAATATCGGTATGTCAACTGATATTAATGGTGTATATTCCATTAATAATGCTCCCTTAGATAAAATTACTTTAGTTTGTAGTTATGTTGGCTATCTTAATTTATCCAAAGATGTTACAATTGTTTCGGGGCAGACACTTACTGTTGATTTCGCACTACAGGAAGATAATATGATGCTTGACGAAATTGTTGTTATCGGTTTTGGAACAAAAAGAAAGCGTGACATAACTACTTCAATTTCAAAAGTAAAAGCTGAAGAAATTGAAGGTATTCCTGTCGCTAACTTTGCTAAAAGCTTGCAAGGCCGTGCTCCGGGTGTTCAAGTTACTTCCGACAATGGTATTGCCGGCGGTGCCATAACTATGAGAATTCGTGGAACATCCTCATTAAAAGCCAGCAGTGAGCCTCTTTATGTTGTCGATGGTGTACCGGTAATTACTGGTAGTTTTACCACTTCTGATGGTTTCCCCGATAAATCTAATGCACTCTCTCAAATCAATCCTTCAGATATTGCTTCATATGAAATTCTAAAAGATGCTTCTGCTGCTGCAGTTTATGGCTCTCGGGGTACAAACGGTGTTGTTTTGATAACCACGAAAAGTGGTAGTCTGCAAAAAGGGAAAGGTTTGGAAAAAACCAATTTTTCCTTTAATTATTCTGCCGGTATTCTGGATGTTACAAATAGAATGAAAATTCTTGACGGGCCACAATATTTAGCTCTTTCACAAGAAGCTTATTGGAATTCTGTTCACACAGAAGAAACTTCACCCTTATATAAACCGGAACTTTCGTATGATGAAGCTATGGCTAATTATTATAATCAATTACCTTATGGCATTACGGAAGAAATTGCAAAAAAAACAAATACAAATTGGGTTGATGAAGCACTACGCCAAGGTTTTGTTCAAGAAGCCAATCTTTCAGCTTCCGGCGGAAACACAAAATCAACTTATTATCTTGGTGGAGGATACTTTGAGGAAAAAGGTATTTTGATCGATAATAAATTTAAAAGAATAAACGGACGTATAAATTTCACACATAATGCAACCGAAAAATTATCTTTTGGGGCTAATACAAGTATATCATATACAATTGATAACAGAGTACCTACAGGTTGGCAAGGGGGATTAGGAACTGCACAAAGCCGTTCCATACCAATAATGCCAATTTACGATTCCACAGGAGGGTACTATGCTGCAAAAACCAGCGGGCATTCAAATATTAGAGCCGAAATTAATAATCTTGATTATGAAGCCAGAATTTTGGGACTAATTAGCAATGTTTTCGGCCAATACAGAATTACACCTTTTTTATCTTTCAAAACCGAATTTGGATTAAATAACCTTGCATTAAGAGAGTCAAAATATGAAGGTTTGATAACACAAGAAGATCAGGTTGCACAAGACAGGAGAGTTCTGGTTAATAATTGGATAGCTACACAAAGCCTTAATTATTTTAAGACTTTTAACGGTGTACACAATGTTACCGGTTTATTAAGTTATGTTGTTCAAGAAAGCAAGCAAAATGATGTTTGGTTTACGGGAAAAGATTTTCCAAGCCCATCATTAACTAACCCAAACAGTGGGGCTATTAGAACTGCCGGTGACTTTGCAACTGCCTTTGGATATGCCTCTTATGTTGGAAGATTTACTTATAATTATTCGGGGAAATATTATGCAACTTTCAGCCTCAGAGCTGATGGTTCTTCCCGATTTGGTAAAGACAATAAATGGGGATATTTCCCAGCCGGATCAATAGGATGGTCTATCTCAGAAGAGAAATTTATGCAAAATGTTGATTTTCTTAGCTTCCTGAAATTGAGAATAAGTTATGGAATTACCGGAAACTCTGAAATTGATAACTTTGGCTATTACGGATCATATAACACTAATGAACAATATTATGGCAGTGCGGGCATTACTCCAAATAATGTTGGAAATAAAGAACTCGGATGGGAAAAAACTAGCCAAATTGATATTGGTATTGACTTTGGATTTTTTGATGGTAGAATTCATGGAGGAATGGATTACTATAATAAACTAACAAGCGACCTTTTAATTGAGGTAAATGTACCACAAACAAGCGGTTTTTCCAAAGCAATAACTAATATCGGTAAACTTGAAAATAAAGGTTTTGAGTTTTTTATTACTTCTTATAACTTAACGCAAGGAAAAATAAAATGGAATACTGATTTCAATATTAGTTATAATAAAAATGAAATAACTGAGCTTCCAAATAATCAAAAAATATCAGGTATTTCACTTGGTGGTAATTACGGTAACAATTATGCTGTTGTAGGCTATCCGGCAGGGGTTTGGGAATTAGTTGATTTTGCGGGTGTTGATCCGGAAACAGGAAAACCATTATTTATAAATCAGGAAACTGGTGAAGCAACTACCGAATACAATTATGATAGAGATGCAATTTTAACCGGTAATCCTTATCCCGAATGGATTGGAGGACTAAACAATACAATTACTTATGATAATTTCGATTTAGGTATTTTATTTACATGGTCTTTAGGCCACAATGTTTATCGTGATGATGGAAAATTTTTAGAAGGCGGAAAAATCGGTGAAAACTGGAATCAAATGCAGATAATAGAAGACAGGTGGCAAAAACCCGGCGATATTACCGATATTCCAAAATTAATATATGATGGTACATATTCAACTTATAATACTACTCAATATCTTGACGATGCATCATATGTTAGGTTAAAAACTTTTCAACTCGGATATACTTTACCCAATAAAATTACTCAAAAAATCCACATGACTAATGTAAGGTTTTACTTTAATGCAAACAATCTGCTCACATTTACAAAATACAAAGGTTGGGATCCTGAAGTAAACCGTGATTATGGATCAAACAATAATGTTACGCAAGGTGTTACCTACCTTAGTCCTCCTCAGGTAAAATCGTTTACATTTGGAGTTAATATGAATTTTTAATCCTTAAAACTAAAAAAAATGAAAAAGATATCATATAAATATTTATTAGTATTACTTTCAGGAGTATTGGTTTTTGTTTCTTGCCAGAAAGTTCTCGACCCTGAACCTGAAATGGTTCTTTCCGATCAAATCGCCCTAACAACAACAGTAGGTATCCAATCTGCCGTAATAGGTTGTTATCATAAAATGCAAAGTGGTGATTTGTATGGTGGTAATGTTTGGGCAGGAGGTGAAATGCTTGCCAATAATGTAAAAAAATCCGGTGAAGGTAATATCGTATTCGAAGAAACACAATTGTTAGAAAAAAACATGTCGGATGAAAACAGAATTGTTACCTCGTTATGGAGCAATTCTTTCTCTCTCATTCATTCTGTTAATAGTATTATTAAAGCTGTTCCCGAAGTAACAGACCCTGATATTGAGAAAGAAAAAGATAGATTAATCGGCGAAGCTAAATTTATTCGCGGAATGATGTATTTCGATATGATTAGATATTATGGAAATCCGAATGACGGAAATGGTGTACCATTGCTTACGGAACCATTAACAATTTTTGACCAACCCGCACGGGCAACAACAGAAGCTGTTTACCAACAAGTAATAGCGGATTTAACTGATGCAGCAAATTTACTTCCGGAAAATAATAACGATCGTGCTACGAAATGGGCTGCCAAAGCTATTTTATCAAGAGTTTATTTTTATAAAAAAGAATATCAAAATGCTGCTGATATTGCAACGGAAGTTATTAATAGTGGTAAATTTGCTCTTGTTGACAGTATGCCATTAAATTATGCTGAAGGCTCACCTTCCGAGGAAGTAATTTTTGCGATGATGAGTACCTTGACAGATGCAAGTTGCGGAACCTTAAACGGTTATTTTCGACAAGCTCAGGGTGCAAAATTCTCTCCATCCAACACTTTAGCCAAAATATTTTTATTCTCAGGCGGAATGGATGATAAAAGATATACCCAATTATTTAAAATTGTCAGCGATAAATTGTTCTGTGCCAAATTTGATCAAAGATATATGAATGTACCTATCATCAGGCTGGCAGAATTATATCTAACAAGAGGCGAATCTATTTTCAATGGTGCAACTGTTTCAGGAATAACCGCTTTAGGCGATATTAATATTATCAGGTTAAGAGCGGGATTAACTCCTTTGGAAACCTTGAATTCCACAAGCATATATTATGAAAGAACTAAGGAACTTGCATTAGAAGGGGATAATTTCTTTAATCAAAAACGTCTTGAAAAAGATAAAATCTCAGATTATGAGCTTCCATGGAATAATCGAAAATTGCTTTATTTAATTCCAAAAAGTGAGTTGGAAGTAAATCCAAATCTTGTTCAGAATTAATTTTAATAAAACGAAAAAAAAGACGGCTTTTTTGCCGTCTTTTTTTTATTAATCCCAATTCTATTAGGAAATTATCAGTTTGGAATTTTATTGCTTTTCAAAAACAAAATACCCCCAAGGCCCAATCTCAATTTCTTCATTCGCTGAAAAATTTCTTTTATTACCTGAAAACACATCCTGATAATTTCCTGTAAAACTTTCCACTGATAAAACTACATTTTGTTCTTCACCCGTAAAATTAAAAATTGCAAATATTTTATCACCGTCTTTTTCTCTTGTAAAGGCAAAAATGGCTTCATCGTTTGATGTTGGAATTCTTATCATTTTCCCACCATAAGAACCATTCCATAAGGCTTTATTATTTTTTTTAAGAGTCAGAAGTTTTTTATAAAAATCATTAAGCTGAAATTTATCCCAGTCAATTTGATCTTTTTCAAAAAACTCAAGTCTTCGATTGAATGCTGCTTCTTGTCCGCTATAAATAAGTGGCATTCCGGGAATTGTTGCTGAAAATGCAGCAAAAGCCAAGGCTCCGTCTCCCATTCTTTCATATTCGGTTCCATTCCATGAATTTTCATCATGGTTTGAAGTAAAATTCATACGGTATGCATCTTCCATAAATAGTGAGTCGTTTTCGACAAAATATGCAGCAATATCATTGGAATTTTTTTCACCTTTTGCAACATCGTTTAAAATATGATGAAGATCCCATGCATAGGACATATCGTAAGCTTCTTTGTGATGAGGGGGTTCTTCGGCTTCGGCAAGCATAAAAACAGGCTTGATCTGATCAAGTTCCTTCCTTGCTTCATTCCAAAAATCAAGGGGAACCATACCTGCCACATCGCAACGATAACCATCAATATCTGTTTCTACAACCCAGAATTTCAATGCATCTATCATATGTCTCCTCATTTCTTTGTTATCATAATTTAAATCAACAACATCGGTCCAGTCAAAAGGTGAAACAAAATTTCCGGCTGAGTCTTTTGTGTACCAATCGGGATGATCTTCAATCATTTTATTGTCCCATGCACTATGGTTTGCTACCCAATCTATAATAACATGCAATCCAAGCTCGTGCGCTTTTCCAACAAGTTCTTTAAAATCTTTCATTGTACCGAATTCGGGATTGACTGCCATGTAATCTTTTATAGAATAATAACTTCCAAGAGTTCCTTTCCGGTTTTTCTCTCCAATCGGTTGAATTGGCATTAGCCAAATCATATCAACACCCATTTGTTTTAGTCGCGGTAAATGTTTTTCGAAAGCTTTTAAAGTACCTTCGGGAGTATATTGACGAATATTTACTTCGTATATGTTGGTGTTTTTACTCCATTCAGGATGAATCAGTTTCTTAGTTGTTTGTTTTTTTTCTTTCATCTTTTTATTTTCGTTATTGCAGGAAGTTTGCAAAAGTATAATAAATAATATCAGGATGATTGGAAAAATTGTTAAACAAGAAATTTTACTAAATTTTTTCATGATTTAATTTTTAGAATTTGATTTGAATTTTGTTTTCTATATTTTCAATGATAAAATATTTTACAGCTATATTCCGGGTTTGTTTATAAATTTGGTTCCCGGGATATGAATTTTCGATTTTACAATTTACAAAACTATTATTTACGAGCATCCGTTTTTTAGAATTCTCAAATTTTATTAAAATAATTTTCAAAAACTTAAATTTACTATCAAAGAAACCTTCTTTTTGGCCAAAAGTAATTTGTTTTTCTTCAGGTGAAAACGAAATTTTTCTTTTATAAAAATCACCTTTTTCAAATTCATAAGTGCAACCGTCATCTTCATAATAAACAAATGAATTATCTGTTTTTCCATTAAAAATAAAAACCTGCAAAGTATCCGAAGGTTTCTCGCCAAGATTTTGAACAGGCGATTGAACAGGTATTATGCTGCTCTCTTTAATGAAAACAGGGAGTTCATTTTGTGGACAATCCACATAGATTTCACTATTTCCAGCTTGTAAATTGCCTGTTGAAATATCGTACCAATTATTTATAGGAAGATATACTTTTGTTATTTCCTTATCGCTTTCAACCGGAATAATAAGAAAAGAAGGCCCGAATAAATATTGATTTTGATATTTATACCAAAAAACTTTTTCATCAAAAGTATTATCAATTGCAAGGCTGCGAGCAACGGGTAGTCCGGATTTATGTGCTTCGTAGAAAACAGAATAAATATAAGGCATTAAATTGTAGCGAAATTGAATATAATTTCTTGCAATTTCTTCTGTTTCCTCCCCGAAAGCCCATGGTTCGGCGTCTTTCGAATTATAATGAGTATGCCCTCTGAAAAATGGAGAAAACGCCCCAATAGTTAACCAACGAGTAAATAATTGTGCAGAAGGATCACCCATAAATCCTCCAACATCATAACCACAAAAAGGAATTCCACTTAAACCAAGGCTGTTAACCAATCTGACTCCGAGCATCATGTGCTCATTACTTGCAGTATTATCACCTGTCCAAATGGCTGTAAATCTTTGAAGTCCTGCAAATCCTGCACGTGTAAGTATTAAAGGGCGTTTTCCGTTTAAAAGCTTCTTGGTTCCTTCAAAAGTACTTCTTGCCATTTCCAGACCATAAACATTTTTTGCTTGCAGGTAAGTTGCATTTTTTCCTTCCCAATCAAATTCAACCAAATAAGGAGTGGTTCCACCCCATGAAGCAATTTCATTCATATCATTCCAAAACCCATCTATTCCCAAATCAACATAATCCCTGAATTTATTACCCCACCATTTTCTGGTTGTCGGATTTGTAAAATCCGGAAAATGACACCATCCCGGCCAGACTTGCGCTGTGTAAATTGTGTTGTCGGGATATTTTATAAATAAATCCTTTTCTATACCCTCATTATAAGCATCGTAATTATTTTCAATTTTAATACCCGGATCAACAATCACAGTTGTGTGAAATCCCATTTCTTTTAATTCATTAAGCATTTTCTCAGGTGTAGGAAACCTTTCGGGATGCCATGTGAAAATTTTATAGGCATCCATATAATGAATATCAAGATAAATTACATCGGCTGGAATTTTCTTCTCACGAAAGGTTTTTGCTACATTTAGAACCTCGCTATCAGGATAATAACTCCATCTACACTGCTGATAACCAAGGCTCCAGATTGGTGGCATTTGCATAAAACCGGTCAAAAATGAATACGATTTTAATATATCTGCAATATTATTATGATAGATAAAATAATAATCCATCTCGCCATCCTCTGCAGAAAAATATGAAAATCTATTGTTTGACGCTCCAAAGTTGAAATGGGTTTTATAGGAATTGTCAAGGAAAATACCGTAATTAAATTTATTATGAATTCCGATATAAAATGGAATAGATGCATATAAAGGATCATCGTAAGCTCCGTGTCTGGGATTATCGGTGTTCCAGTTAGTATAAGCCGACCCCCGCCTGTCGAGATTACCGGTTTTTTCTCCTAATCCAATAAATTTTTCTTTAGGCTGCAGCTTTTTATAGGTTGTGACTTCCGTGCCTATCCATGAAGTACCAAACGCAGGATCATCTTCATTGATTAATTCCCTTTCAAGAGTTAAAAACTGAAAACGTACAGGATTTTTTGTTATTTTTAGAATTAAAGAATCTGTACATATTTCTATATACTCCTCAAATTCATTAACTTTTGCGACGCACTTCTCCGGTTTGGCAATAACAGAATATGAAAAATCTTCGTTAAACTCTTTTAAAACAACTCTTATCCTTAAAATATTAGGTGAAAAAACACTAATCCCTGCTTTTCCAAAATCAGTTACTATGTTTATGGTTTGTTCGTCTCTCGAAAAAGAAATCAAATTACCTAAACTTTTATTCATATTTTGCTGTGAATAAGAATTTGTTATCATTGAAAAAATGATCATTGAGAAAATTATTCTTTTCATTCTTTCAGATTAATCTGTGGCTTTATAAATTCTTTAAACATTATTTAGAGCTTATAATTTCAAATGAATTTGCAGGAAGTTTAACATTTAATTCTGTTCCGCTAAATGTAAATTCCGAATTGAAATTCGTTTTGAAATTTGTTTTTTCAAATCTTTCAGGAATTTTAATAGTAACTGATTTTTCATTATTGCTATTATTAAAAACAACAACAGAAATGTCTGTAAAATAGGTTCTTGCAAACGCATAATTATTCTCAGAAACAAATAATGTTTCAAAATCACCAAAGATAAATTCCAAATTATTTTTTCTGATTTTAATTAATTTTGTTGCAATATCTTTTACCTTTTTTTCTTCTTTTTTAAGATTCTCGAAACGCATCATTCGTCTATTATCAGGGTCATTTCCACCCGGATCGCCAATTTCATCACCGAAATAAATAACCGGAACGCCGGGGATTGTCATTAAGAAAGCTGTCAAACTTGAAAGTTTTTTGTATCCCACCGGATTTCCAACACCAATTTCTCTTGTCCAACCTGCAAGCTTGCTGTCTTCATTAAACGAAAGATCGCCGCCTGCGAGAGAAATAAATCTTGGACGGTCTTGATTCCCTGTTATATAACCCATAAGGTTATGATTTCCATAATATTTAAAGCTTTCTTCAAGTGAGGTGTTCAATCTATTGAACGATTCGTTATCACGTGCAAAAACTGCAATTGCATCATCATAAACATTAAAATCGAATTGCGCATTCAGCTCACCCGAATTTACATAACTGCTAATTAATTCGGGATTTCCGTAAGTTTCACCAATTTGATAAAGAATTTTATTCTGAGGAATAATAATTTGATTTTTAATCTTTTTAGTTAATGTTCGCCAGAAAATTTCAGGAATATGCTTAGTTGCATCATGGCGAAAGCCGTCAAGATTATATTCTTCTAACCAAAAAACAGCCGAATCGGTAAGCATTTCAACTACTTCGGGTTTTGAAAGGTCCAAGGTTGGGAGAAAAACATCAAACCAGGTTGTCAAACGATGTTCGTCCCATTTTTCGGTATTTAATGAACCGTCAGGGAGATATAGATTTGTTGCCCAATCGTTATGCTCCTGATAAACCGGATGCTCTTGATGAACATGATTCGCCACAAAATCCAGCAAAACATTCAAACCGTGTTGGTGAGCAGTTTCTACCAATTCTTTTAATTCGTTTGAAGTTCCATATCTATAGTCGATTTTGGTAAATGAAACCGGCCAATATCCATGATATCCCGAGAATTTTGTACGCGGTTCTGGCCATAAACCAAAAGCATCTTTCGGGTTTTGAACAAGCGGTGAAACCCATATTGTATTAATCCCAAGATCATTAAAATAACCATCTTTGATTTTTTGAGTTATCCCAACAATATCTCCACCGAGATAATTTGCCGGAGGAAGTATTTCAGGATCATCAACAGGCTCATCATTTTTTGTGTCTCCATTATAAAACCTGTCAACGAAAGCATTATATAAAATATTTGAATGATGATCGAAACGATTTAATGTTTCGGCTTTTAAAATTACTTCTCCATTTTTCAATGGAATTAATATATCATTAGAAATGCCGATTTTATTAAAAGCCCAAACCCGAATATATGATCGTTCTAATTCTTTTGCTTGTTCAGGAATATTTATTAAAACATTATTATCATTTACATTGTAAAAATCTGGTGGAAGTTTAAAATTCTGCCAAAAAATCATGAAGTTCTCTACTTGATTTTTGTATCCGATTTTTACTTTTCTTTTCAAAACCTTTTCGGTAAACAAAATTGGAGTTTTGTCAATATTTTTTTCACCAACAATTAGCAAAGAATTGAACCCTCCAACATTATTATCAATTGAATCGGGATTATTTGGATCAAGTATCCAATTTTCATCTACAACAAATTGATATTGATAAGTTCCGGGATTTAGCAAAAATTCTGCCTGCCAAATATTTCCCAAATTTTTCATATTGCCACTACTTGGATTCCAGCCATTCATTTCGCCGGCAAATTGTACGGTTTTAAACTTTTTGCCTTTTGGATTAAAAGATAATTTAACTTTTTCTTTCTCCGATTTTTTTGCCAGCAATGAATAGGGAATCCCATTTATCCAACAACTTATGTTAATCAATTTCGGCAAATCATTATTAGAAATTATTGTAAGTATTTCATTATTATCTGATAGGCTTATGTTCTCATTTTTTTCACATGTTATCGAATCAATTTTTTCAACATTATTAAAAAAATCAGTGAGAAAAACACTCGTTGTGTCAATATTCAAATCAATCGGGCTTGCTAACCCTAATATTTCAGATTCATCTGAATATTTTAAATCAAATTTATTGTCATTACACCCGAAAATGGAAATTGTAATTATTAATGTTGTGAAAATTCGTTTCATAATTTTAAATTTATATGTACTTTGTGTTTTAAACCGCAAAAAACGCAAAAAAACGCAAAAAATTTTGCGTCTCTTTGCGGCCTTTGCGGTTTATTTATTAACAAGTTCAACAATCATTGCTGATTTCGCCGGAATAAGAATTTCACTTAAGTTCTCAATCCTTTTACCAGAAATGATATCTTTTCCAGAATTAAAACCATTCAAATTTTCTGCAAATCTTTCAGTTGTAAATACTTGTTCTTTCTCCGAATTATTTAAAATCACCATAACTGATTCATCGTCATCGTATCTAAAATAAACATAAACACCATTTTCGGGAATAAAATGCTTTAATTTCCCTTTATGGATAACTTCTTTATTTTTTCTCCAATTCAGTAAATTGCTAAGATAATCAAAAGCTTCATTTTGTTCTGTTGTTCTTCCTTCTTTTACAAAAGCATCGGTTTTATCACCTTCCCAACCTCCCGGAAAATCTTTTCTAATATCTCCGTGTCCTCGGTTTTCGTGCCCTGTCATCAGAATTTCTGTTCCATAATAAATCTCTGGAATTCCACGTGTTGTTGTTAGAAAAGCCATTGCAAGCTTATAATTATCAATATTTTCATTAACTTTTGTATAAAAACGATCACAATCATGATTATCAGGAAAAACCACCAAATTTTCAGGATTTCCATATAAAAAATCCTTACCTAAGGCATCATACAATTTTACAACACCGTTATTCCAACTATCTTTTTCGTTGAATGCAGCACTCATTGCATACATCAAAGGAAAATCAAATACATTTTTCAGATGCGATTCATAGCCATCTTCATTATTTGATCCTTGTTGCCAGTAAGCTACGCTAGCAGGATCGGGCAACCACGATTCTCCAACAACATTAAAATCAGGATATTCTAAGTTTATTCGCTCCATCCATTTGGCCATAAATTCTTTAAATGAATATGGATAAGTGTCCATACGAATACCATCAAGATCAGCGTATTCTATCCACCAAATACTATTTTGGATCAAATAATCTGCAAGAAATTTATTATTTTGGTTTAAATCGGCCATTGTAACATCAAACCAACCTTTTAGCATCTTATTCTTATCGAATTCAGAAGCATAAGGATCGGTTACTGTGCCACCTCTGTAATTTGAACGAGTAAATTCCGGCCATTGATTGTACCAATCGGTCATTGGTAAATCATTTTCCCACCAATATCCTGTACCGCAATGATTAAATACCATATCCATAATTACTTTAATATCTGTTTTATGGGCATTTTTTATAAGATTCACATAATCTGTATTGCTGCCAAAACGAGGATCAATTTTATAATAATCAGTAATTGCATATCCGTGATAAGAATATTTTGGCATATTGTTTTCAAAAACAGGATTTATCCAAATTGCGGTAATTCCCAAATTTTTCAGATAGTTCAAATGATCCTCAATTCCTTTTAAGTCGCCACCATGACGGCCATTGGGATTACTTCTGGAAGTCTTTTCTTTCATTCCCGAAACATCGTCATTCGAAATATCGCCGTTTGCAAAACGGTCGGGCATAAGCAAATAAATCACATCCGAAGAATTAAATCCTTGCCGTTTTTCTGAATATTTTCTTCGTTGTTTTAATTCATAATTATAGGTTTGAGTACTTTTTTCACCTTTCATGAATTTAATTTCAAATGTTCCTGGAACGGCTTCTTTATGAATTTCAATGTTTAGAAAAAGATAATTCGGATTTTCAACAGGAATGTTTTCTATTAATTTAACTCCTAAATAATTAATTACAGGCATTGTTTCCGAAATATTTTCCCCATAAATCATCAATTGAAGTTTATCACACTTCATACCTGTCCACCAAAAAGGAGGTTCAACTCTTTCTAACTTAATTTCTGCTGCTTGTGAAAAATTCAACAAAATAAGAGCAGAAAAAAGTAAAAGGATTTTTGAAAATAAATCTGTTTTTCTCATAATCTTTTGAATTATTATTTATTAATTTTTATAGTGTTTTTTAATTTATAAAAATACAACATTTTTTTGAATTTTAGGATTAATGAATTAATAAAATTGGCTAAAATTTATTTTGAGGGTCTGGAAAGAAAAAAAGAACTACTTTAGTAGAACAAATAATTTCAAAACA
>JAEINX010000041.1 GCA_016342645.1 Bacteroidales bacterium
ATAAAACCTTTTGCCGTTTCCTCAATATTAGCTCTTTGTTCTTCGGTTAGTCCTTTTCTGACACCACCGGGAATATTCATCACAACATGAGTTTGGTGTCCACCCAATAAAGCTTGAATTTCCTGAGCTTTACGTCTTTGTTTAATTACTTCCGTTCCAATCTCTACTCCAACTTTTTCAATTACTCCAATAATATTTCTTTTAGCAGGATCGGCATCGGGCCCTACAACAAAATCGGGTGCTGCCAAAGCGTAAAAATGAGCAATATGACTATGAACAAAATGAGCCATATAAAATAATTCACGAAGTTTTTTTGCAGTTGATGTAGGTTCTACTCCAAAAACAGCATCAGCTGCTTTCCCTGAAGCCATGTGATGACAACCCGGGCAAACGCCACAAATTTTAGTTACAATTTGAGAAAGTTCCTCAACCGGACGGCCTTCGCAGAACTTCTCAAATCCACGTAATTCAGGCACTTGAAAATATACATTTTCCACATCACCTTCATCCGTAAGGAATATTTCAATTTTCCCATGTCCTTCAAGTCTTGTAATCGGATCAATAGTTATTCTCTTCATTATAATTTTCTCCTTATTATTGAACCCGGCAAACTAAAACGATAGAATGTACCTGCTGGATCCACGATATCTTCAATTATTTTGTCTATTTCAACATCTTCGTTTGCATCTATCATTGTTGCAACCGCAGACATCATTTTCGCTCCCGGATCGGGAGAATCGGGTGGCGGCCCATAACAACCACGGCAGGGTGCATTTCCTTTAATGCATCTTACTCCACAACCTCCTCTCGTTGCCGGGCCCATGCAAATCACTCCTTGTTCAAGGAAACAAGTTTCACCATCGTCTTCAATTTCCCATGGCCTATAGAATTTTTTAATCTTTTTATTATCGGTTTTTTTACGCTCACATTCATCACATTGTGTTTTATCATAAGCACCAATAACCGACTTTTTTGAAGGTAATTCACTTCCATTGACTATTGCCATAAACACTTCAAGCAATCTTTCTGTTTGAGGAGGGCAACCAGGAAGATAATAATCAACACAAACTACTTTATTTAAAGGCATTACATCATTATAAAATACAGGTAACTCAAGGTCTCCTTCTTTTACTTTAAAGTCGGGTTCAGGTAATATTTTCTCGGAATTTAATGTCGATTCCGATTCAAAGTAAACTCTTTTGAAAAGCTCTTCCTTGGTAGAAAAATTTGCTAATCCCGGTATTCCCCCCATGTGAGCACAGGAACCGTATGCAACCATAATTTTTGATTTCTGACGAAGAAGCATTGCGATGTATTTGTTTTCACTATTTCGAATAGCTCCATTAAAAAGTGTAACATCAATGTGCCCATCAGGCATAGCTTCCAAATCTTTGTATTTGAAATCTAATGCAATTGGCCAGAAAACCAAATCTGCTGCAGCTACCACATCGAAGAGTTTTTCGTGGACATCTAATACCGATACACAACAACCTCCACATGCTGCTCCCCAATAAACAGCCATTTTTAATTTTGGTTTTTCTTTATTTTCAGTTGTCATATTGCCTCCATTTTTTCTTTTTCAACATTTTCATCTTCATTTACTGACTTAGTCTTTTGGAAAAAATCTAATTTATCTTTTATATTCGCCGGGCCCAGATTTCTGAGTGTCTCAGCCATTTCATTGGCCAGTTCGGCGAATTGCTTCCCTTCACTGGCACTAATCCATTCAAGTCTTAGTCTTTTATCATCAATTCCCATTTGCTTAATATATTTCGTAAGAAGTTTATATCTCCTCAGACATTTGTAGTTACCTTCATGGTAATGACAATCACCCGGATGACATCCGCAAATCAATACTCCATCGGCTCCTTCGCGAAAAGCTTTCAAAACAAAAGTCGGGTCAACCCTTCCAGAGCACATAACTCTTATAATTCTTATGTTAGCTGCATACTTCATTCGTGAAGTACCTGCAAGATCGGCACCCGTATAGGAGCACCAATTACATAAAAACGAAACAATTTTTGGTTCAAAACTCATATTTATACCTCCTCTAATTCTAATGACATTATACCCTCAATTTGAGAGAGAATTTGTAAATCTGTGAAATGCCTGCTTCTGATAGCGCCTGTCGGACAAGCTGAACCACAAGTTCCACAACCTTTGCAAAGCACTTCATTAACTACTGAAATATTTTTTTCTGGATTGAAGCTAATAGCTGTATAAGGACAAACACTTATGCAAGTCTGACACCCACAGCAAACATCTTCATTAACTACTGCCGTTGTAACCTCAACCTGAACTGAACCTTTAGCTATTGTTCCAAGAATTCGTGAAACGGCAGCTCTTGTTTGGCTCACAGAATCAATTATTCCTTTCGGCCCCTGACAACTCCCAACAATGTAAACTCCATCGGTTGTTGTGGCAACAGGGTCAAGTTTTGGATGTCGTTCAATATAGAATGCATTTCCACACATACTTATTCCAACAGCATGAGAAATGTCTTTTGCATTATCCTGAGCTTGAGCTCCTACCATAAGAACAACCATGTCAACCGGAATATTCAATTCCTCACCCGATAATTTTTCATTTATCTCAATAATCATATTGAAATCTTTTTTAGAGGTGTTAGCTTTAATCTTTGGCAGGTCATTTCTTTGGTCAAACATCATAAAAACAATATCTTTTCGTGATGTTTGTGTATAAAATTCCTCACATCCTTTTCCAAAAACCCGCATATCGCCATAAAGCTCATAAATTCCTGCCTCAGGTAATGCATCTCTGAGCTGATTTGCATATTTAAGCCCTGTAGCACAACAGGTTCTCGAACAATATTCATTATATTTATTGTTTCTGCTTCCAACACAATGAATTATTCCAATGTTCTTGGGTTCTTTTCCAGCCTTAGTTCTGATAATACCCTCTTTCAACATTTTTTCAAACTCAATTGAAGTTATTACATCCGGCAATTTCCCATAGGCATATTCAGGAATTACTGATGGATCGAAGGGTTTTAATCCGGTTGCGACAATAATATTTCCGAATTTCAAGGTTTCTTCCGATTTTGTATTTTCAAATAGTTTGGTTTCAAAATTTCCGACATACCCAAAAATTTCATCAATTTCAGTGTTTAAAAACACTTTAATATTTGGATGTTTATTAATTTTTTCAATTTTGGGATCAAGTATCTGTTTTACACTACTCAAATCAGGAAAACTCAAATCAACAAAAGCTAAATTTCCTCCCAGCGAATTTTTCTTTTCAATTAAATAAACTTGTTTACCTGTATCGGCAATTTCAAGAGCAGCAGTTAAACCGGCAATTCCTCCGCCAATTATTAATGAAGCTGGATTGATTTCAACCGATCTTTTTGCAAGAGATTCGTGAAAACCAACCCTTTTTATTGCAGCCATTACAAGTGATTTTGCTTTTTCGGTAGCTTCCTTTCTATCGGTATGAACCCAAGATACATGTTCCCTAATATTAGCCATTTCAAAAAGATAGGAATTTAATCCTGCATTTTCTAATGCTTTACGAAATGTTAGTTCATGAATTCTTGGTGAGCAAGCCGAAACAACAATTCTATTTAAATTATTTTCTTTAATATCTTTAATTATCAAATCCTGTCCCGGATCTGAACACATATATTTGTAATTTCTGGAAACCACCACATTTTGCAATTTTTTTACCTCCTCGGCAATATATTCCACATCTACCATTTTTGCAATATTGGTACCACACCAGCAAATATATACTCCTATTCTTGGTTCTTCCATTTTTTTAAAATTTAAGTAGTTAAGAGTTGTGATTTAATAGCTTGTTGCGCATACGATGCTTTTTTCAGCTTTGCAAAATAAATTGCGAAAGGTCGATAAGCGAGATGCGACCATTTTGAAAACGGCACTTCAACTATTATCATAGGAACAAGGATTGCAAGGTGTAAAACAAACATATAGTAAGTTAAAACAGGCATTCCTGCCAATCTGAAAATATTGATTAATATTCCGGTGATAGTGGTCAATCCAAGCATAATTATAAAAAGCCAGTCAGATTCGTGTGAGAATTTAAATTTTATGTCAGATTTTCTAAGCCTTTCAATCGCAGCAATTATTAGAAAGTATAAAATTCCGAAAGTTGCGTAATAACCAAGAATCCGTTGCCAATGATACCAGGGTTTAACTTCTTCGATTTGAAATTCGGGTAAAAGCACAACAATAACCATAAACATAATTGTATACCCGGTCATTAATAATAAATGTCCAACCCAATAACTTTTTTTCTCGCATTTTGAAAATCTTGCTTGCGTCAAAAAATTATATATTAACTGGAAAAACTCCGTAAAATATGCGAAAAAAGGAATATGTATTGATTTATCTTTTAAAATTACTTTATAAAACATTCTAAAAATATTTGAAATCAGCAATAAAGCCACGATAATTGCCATTGTCCAATCTCCATATTCAATAATTTTAATAAACTGAGTGCTGCTAATTCCGTCAACCATACTGTTTATCATTACGCCTCCCTGATCATTAACAAATGCTTCAGGATTTGAGTACACTCTTTGAGATGGTGGTAGAAAAATTAAAAAGGCAGCAATTATAGCTGCTCCGAAAAAAGCAATAAACCCAATTTCCCAAAATTTTGAAGTATAGAATTTCTTTGATAAACCTGTCCAATCATAGGTAGAAGTCAGGTATCTTCTTAAACTCATCATCAATTCTCCCGGATTTGCATCGCGTGGGCAGGTATCGCTACATTCCCCACAATAGTAGCAAAGCCAGGGATCAACACTTTTCTCTAAATTCTCCTTCAAGCCCATTTGAATGGATTGAATACTTTTTCGGGGAAAGAGAAAGCCGTTTTCGGTTAGTCCGCAAATTGCCGTGCAATTCCCGCAATTGAAACATGCATTCCAATTCCCAACACCGAATTCCTTCAATTCTTGTTTGAATTTTGTATTTACTGTTTGTCTCATTTTTTGCTCTCCATTATTTTTGAAAATCTTCAACTCGTTTTTCAACTTTACTTAAAGAAATGTCTTTAATATTTTGATTAATTTTATTTTTCATAATACTTTGAATAACTTTTGAAGCTGCACTCGCTCCTTGTGCGACGCTATCGGGAATATCTTTAGGCCCTTGACAAGCTCCGGCAATTGTTATTCCTCCAGATAATGTAGTTTCACCATCGAAAGTTGAGTTGGATTCTTTATACCAACCATCTTCGGTTTTTGAAATATTAAGGGTTTTCATTAATTTATCAGCATCACTACGAGCTTCTAATCCAACCGAAAGAATTACCATATCAACTTCTTGTTCAATGATTCTATCATTGATAATATCCTCACTTCTTAGTTTTATGCCATTTTCAGATTTCTCAACCCTGGCAGTTTTACCTCGGATAATATTTACATCTTCTTCTTTAATACGTTGGTAAAATTCTTCATATCCTTTTCCGAAAGCACGCATATCAATAAAATACTCATAAACAACTGCTTCCGGGATTTTTTCTTTTATCAGATGAGCTAACTTCAAAGAATACATGCAACAAACCCGCGAACAATAATTGTTATAGTTTCTGTCGCGACTCCCAACACAATGAATTATAGCAAATTTAGAAGGTTCACCCGATCCTGGCTCAAAAATTTGATTACCTTTTTTATCTTTTGTTCGGTAAGTGATATTTCCGCTTGTCGGGCCGGATGCATTAACCAATCGCTCAAATTCTAAAGATGTCAATACATTAGGAAATCGGCCATATCCAAAACGTTCAATTCTTTTTGCATCGAATGTTTGAAAACCTGTTGCAACAATAATATTTCCTACCGAAATTTCAATTACCTCATCTTTTTGATCTAAATCGATACACTTTGCAGGACAAACTTTTGCACAAACTCCACACTTTCCGTTTTTTACATAAATACATGATTCGGCGTCAATTAAATATTTATTTGGAACGGCTTGAGGGAATGGAATATAAATAGCTTTTCGTAAGGTTGTGCCTGCATCAAATTCACTCAAAGTTTTAGAAGGACATTTTTCAGAACAAATTCCACAACCAATACAAGTTGACAAATCAACTCTTCTCGCTTTTTTAAGAATTTTTACTTGATAATTTCCCGGTTCACCCTTTACATCAATAACCTCGCTGTATGTAATAAGCTCAATATTTGGGTGTTGTCCTATTTCAACCATTTTTGGAGTTAGAATACAAGCTGCACAATCTAAAGTTGGGAATGTTTTATCAAACATCGCCATGTGCCCACCAATAGTTCCGGTTTTTTCGATTAGAAATACTTTATTATTACTGTCAGCAACTTCAAGAGAAGCTTGAATTCCTGTTATTCCGCCCCCAATCACAAGAGTTTCAGGCTTGACTGTATTTGTATCAGGCTGAAAACCATGCTCAAAAGGAACATTGTTAAATGCACAAAATAACATTGATTTTGCAATTTCCTGATTTCTTGTTCCACCGTTACAATATTGTCCGAAATCTGCTAACACCAAATCCTCAAGTTTATTCCCGGCTTTTAGCATTGCCTCTGCGAAAAATGATTTTCTAAATCCGGGTTTAAGCCCGGCAATAACAATTCGTTCAATATTATTTCTTTTAATTTCATCAGCTAATGAGTTAATATCTTTACTTGGCAAGTTTTTTGAATTCCAAATTGCTTTAACAAGCGATTGCTTTTCGGAAAATTGCTCTAAATCGTTTTTATCCAAGTTAATAATTGAATCATCATCAGGATAATAGAAATACACTGCTGTTGCTTTTGTATCCATTTTTATATTATTTATTCATTGCAAATTCATTCAGGCAATAAAAATATATACAAACGTCAGCACAGTAAATGATAATTATCATTCAAGAAAATGATTATTCTCAAGTTAAAAAATGATAATTGTCATCTTATTTGATTAATCATTTGATTATCAAATATAAAAAATGAAAAGAAGTGAGAATAGAGGAAATAAAGGTATAAGGGAAATATAAGGTATTGGGGAAATATGGTTTATGGAACTCGGAATTACTTGCTAATTATCTTTTGTCTATTGCTTATAAATCTAAAAAAATCTAAATTTGTTTTATCATGGAAGCATTTTCCCAACCTTCATAAGTTTTTCAATATTCAATAGTTTAATTTTTCGACCATAGATTTCAACAAGTTTTTCTTCTTTAAAATCCGACAGAAGTCTTATCACTGTTTCAGTGGCAGTTCCTACCAAATTTGCCAAATCAACTCTTGAGAGGCTTATTACAGGATTTAAAACAGAAGGGCAATCAGGCCGTCCGGTTTGAAAAACATTATTCAGAATAATTAGTGATTCTGCAAGTCTTTCCCTTACGGGTTTTTGAGCCATTGATGTCATTTTATCTTCTGCATCTTCAAGCATTTGGCTCAAATTTTTCATGAGGCATTGCGATACTAAGGGATATTTTAATAATACTTTGAAAAATGCTCGTTTTGTAATGTAGCAAATTACCGAATCTTCAAGTGCAGTAGCAGTAGCTGAGTACAGGCGTCCACCGACAAAGGCTCTTATTCCAAGTAGTTCGCCATTGGTTACAAACCTAACAATTTGCTCTTTTCCGTCAATTCCGGTTTTCGAAATTTTAACTTTTCCTGATTTTAAACAAAATAAGCCTGTAGGCTGGCTACCCGCATAAAATATAATCTGATTTTTTTTGTAAATTGTACTTCTTTTCTTTTCATCAAAACCAATTAGATCTTCTCTTGTGATTAAGCTAAAACAATTGCTCTTTTGTATTTCGCAATCTAAGCAAGAAATTTGAACCATCATAACAATATAATTAGCAAAATAGTAATAATTTTTAGAGCATTTTTTCCTTTATTAATTTTCAATAAAAATATGTTATAAAACGCTAAATATTGATTTGCATCGCTTAAAAAACTTTACTATAGATAAAAACTATTATAAAAAATCAAAGTAAAGCTTGCATGTTGAGAGCTAAAGTCCAATATTTTATGAAAAAATAATCAAGTAATCTAAATATATCTAAATACCGTATTCGTCATGAAATTTACGAATTACATCGTGCAAATTTTCAAACATCACATAATGGTTTGTACAACCCATTCTTGAGCAAATACTTACAATTCCACCTATTTCAATATTAAATTTTACAATGGGAGCGTCACAAGTTTTACATTTGATATCGGTATTCAGTAAGGCGTCACAATGAGGGCAATAGAATTTGACTATTTTTTCATTTGGAATTTTAACATTTCCAGTGTGTTCATAACAACCATAAACCGAGCAAAGTCGAATTTGACCACTTACATCATCAAATTTGATATTTAATAAAATACTTGGCATGCCAAGAGTTAATTGTTTGTGATCCATCAAAGATTTTCCACATTTAGGGCATTTTACATTTAAATTTACTTTTGTATCCATTTATAACCTCCGGTGTTAATTAATTATTAAATATTTACTTTACAAATCATATTTCATATATTTGTCTTTTATGGCTAAAATACAAATTTTTTTAATACAATTATTTTTTTTAAAAAATATTTCTCATCAATGAAAAGCTTCCGATTAATTTAATGTTAAGAAACTGTTAATTATTTCTTGTCTTTTTAAATATTTTCTGATATATTTGCTCAGAAAAATAAAATAAGATAAAAAATGAGTTATAATTTTCATTTTTTTTGACTTCCAATTTGTAAAATTAGCTTTTAAAAGCATTATTTTTAAATTATTAGTCACTTATCAAAACTTTTAACTGGAATAATTAAAAAAATTTAATTTATGAAAAGGTATTTCTCAAATTCAGGATTTTTAAAACCAATCCGTTTTTCGTTTTTTCTCTTATTTATTTTCTTCGTTTTACCTGAAAGAGGAAAATCACAAGAAACTATAAAAACAAAAAATTTAATGCCCGATACATGGCAAGACCTTGGAAATGGTGTCAATACGGGTGATTCAGATTTACTAAAATGGTGGGAAATTTTCAACGACACTGTTTTAAACTATCTGATTCAACAAGCATCGGAAAATAATAATAATATCTTAATTGCACTTTCAAGAATTGATGAGTCCCGCGAAAATTATAAAATTGCTCAATCATCATTTTATCCGGGAATAAACGGACAAATGAGTCTGATTCCACAAAAGAGTAGTGGAAATATCGGAGCAGGTGAAAGTTATCATAATACTATTTATTCAGCAGGTTTAGGAGTTAGTTGGGAAATTGATGTTTTTGGAAGAATTAGAAAGTATGTAAAATCAATGCAAGCTCAATATTTTGCTTCACAAATAGATTATTATGCTGTGAAAGTAGCTTTGTTTTCAGAGATTGCGATCTCTTATATTAATTTGCGTACTTATCAAAAACGACTTTATGTTGCACAAGATAATTTAAAATCACAAAATGAAACAGTAGACGTTACTAACGCAAGGTATAAAGCAGGACTTGTTTCTGAGTTGGATATAATGCAATCAAAAATTGTACTTGCCGGGACAAAAGCAAGTATTCCGCTTTTGAACTCTCTCATTTTACAGGAAATAAACAACATTAGTATTTTAATTGGTATTTACCCCAATAATATTGCAGATAAATTGCATTTGGGAGAATTGCCAAAACTTCCTGATGAAGTTATAATTAACATACCAAAAGAGATAATAAGACAAAGGCCCGATATCAGATATGCAGAACAACAAATTATTTCACAAATGAAAATGATAGGTGTTTCAAAATCCGATCTTTTGCCGAAATTTTATTTAGACGGAAATTTTAATTATACAAGTGATAATTTTTCAAAAATGTTTAACGAAAAAAGCATGAATTACACCATTGGCCCAAGCCTTTCAGTATCATTATTCGGGACCGGAAAAGCCAGGCAAAAGATCAAAATGGAACAAGCAAGATTTGATCAACTCAAGCTTAATTACAATCAAGTGGTGATAACTGCTTTTAAAGAAGTGGATAACGCTTTGATTGCTTTTCAAAAAACTAAAGAAATAGAAATTGCTACTGAAGATGCAGTTGAGGCTTCACAAAAATCACTCGATTTATCGGTTGAATTATACAAGGGTGGATTAATTGATTTTCAAAATGTCCTTGATGCTCAACGTTCACTTCTAACTTATGAAGATATGCTTGCACAAATTAGGGGGCAAGTTGTTCAAAATTTAATCAGACTTTATCAATCACTTGGTGGAGGCTGGGATAGTTCAAAACAAATTAAATAATAAACACAGCTAATAATAACAAAATATTAATAATATGAATTTAATTAAGAAACTTTATTATTCGTACACTTTGACAGTTTTAGTAATATTTGGGCTGTCAGCTATTTTCCTATTCGGATGTAAAAGCAAAAACACTTACGAAGCACCACCTCCACCAAGTGTAACCGTTAGTAAACCAATCATTAAAGACATTACTGATTTTGTTGACTTCACAGGCTATACGCAATCGAATCAAAAAGTTAATATTAAAGCCAGGGTAGCCGGAATTTTGGAAAGCATGAATTTTTCACCTGGCCAAAAAGTTAATAAAGGTGATCTGTTATTTGTTATTGAACCAACAGAATATGAAGATAATCTTAAGATGGCCAAAGCCCACCTTGAATCGGCAAAAGCCCAATTGGTTCTTGCTGAAGCAAAACTTAAACGCCTTAAAGAAGCTTCAAAAAGTAATGCCGTTAGCGAACTTGATGTAATTCAAGCAACTGCCGATTGTGATGCTGCGAAAGCCGACCTTACATCTTCCGAAGCAGAATTAGGGCTCGCAAATCAACAGTTACAATACACAAACATTACTGCACCAATCAGCGGAATAATTTCAGAAAACTATATCGATGTTGGAAACCTTGTAGGTGCAGGGCAATCAATAAATTTAGCATATATTGTTAATGATGATCCCATGTTCATTTATTTTGATATGGACGACGAAATTATTATGAATCTGCTGCAACAAGGAAGTGGAGAGGTATTTGAAACTGATTTTTTAGTTGGTTTAGGTGAAGGGAAAGACTTTCCTTATAGTGGTAAACTTTCCTATATTGCACCTGATATGGACCTTGGCACTGGAACAGTAACAGTTAGAGGAAAAATATCCAACAAAAAAGGTGAAATTCTTTCTGGAGCATTTGTTAGAGTTAGAGTCCCGGCAAAAGAAATAAAAAATGCTGTTCTAATTCCCGAATCAGCTTTAGCTTATAGTCAGGCCGGCCCTTTTCTTTTAATAGTTAGCAAAAAAGATTCAGTATTTTCAAGAAATGTTGATTTAGGTTGCCGTCATAAAAATCTGAGAGTCGTTAATGAGGGCTTAAAACCTGATGAACAAATAATTATTAGCGGATTACAATTAGTAAGGCCCGGTATGAAAGTTAGTCCTATAAAAGGAAAAATCACCATTAGATAAGCTGCTTTAAGCTATTAATTTATTCTCTTATAAACAAAAAGATAATACAATATGTCAAAATTCTTTATAAATCACCCGATATTTTCAGCCGTTGGTGCTATTATTATTGTAATAGCGGGTTTAATTACTTTATTCGGTATGCCTATTGCCCAATATCCCAAAATTACACCCCCGACAATAATGGTACAAGCCTTTTATCCCGGAGCAAGTGCAACAACTATTGCTGAAACAATAGGTATTCCGATTGAGGAGCAAGTAAATGGAATTGAAGGGATGTTATATATGTCTTCTCAAAGCTCAAATAACGGATCATATTCGTTAACGGTAACCTTTGAAGTTGGAACCGATCCTGATCTTGCATCATTATTTGTTCAAAACAGAGTAGCAATTGCTGAGCCTCAATTACCCGAAGAGGTTAAAAGAATTGGTGTAACAACAACAAAAATGGCTACCAGCATTGCTTTAATGATTACACTTACTTCACGTGATAATAAATATGATAGCTTGTTTCTTAGTAATTATGCAAGCCTTCATATTAACAATGAGTTGAAAAGAGTTAAAGGGGTTGGTGATGTAATAATATTTGGTTTAGGCGATTATAGCATGAGAATATGGTTAGATCCCGCAAAACTCAAAGCAAGAGGATTAACTGTTCAGGATGTTATTTATTCGATTGAAGAACAGAATATTCAGATTGCTGCAGGTCAAATCGGCCAAAGCCCTGCCCCAAAAGGACAAAGCTTTCAATATTCGATTAATGCACAAGGGCGATTGTCTGATGCTGAACAATTTGAAGATATCATAATTAAAACATCTGAAGGCAGAATCACATATTTAAAAGATATTGCAAAAATTGAACTGGGTAGCGAATCCTATGATGTCTTTGCACAAATTAATGGTAAATCAACTGTTATGATTGCCGTAAATCCATCACCGGGTGCAAACGCATTAAATGTTGCTACAGGTATTCGCAAAAAAATGAAAGAGTTAAGCAGAACATTTCCCGAAGGTCTCGAATATCAAGTTCCTTTTGATACATCAGATTTTATTCAAACATCTATTGATGATGTTTTTATGACTTTATTGATTGCAACAATATTAGTATTTATTGTGATTTTTATATTTTTACAAGAAATAAGAGCAACAATAATTCCGGCAATAACAATTCCTGTGTCATTAATTGGAACTTTCGCAGTTATGGCCGCACTTGGGTTCTCAATAAATATGTTAACTCTTTTCGGCCTAATTCTCGCAATTGGAATTGTAGTTGATGATGCAATTATTGTTGTTGAAAATGCTTCAAGGCATATTTTGGAAGATGGATTAAGTGCCAAAGATGCGACCATTCGTGCTATGAAAGAAGTTTCGGGGCCAATCTATGCTACTACTTTTGTATTATTATCTGTTTTTATTCCCACAGCTTTCATAGGTGGTGTAACAGGCCAATTATACAAACAATTCGCATTGACAATTGCAGCTTCAACATGTTTTAGTGCATTGACAGCTTTGACATTAAGCCCGGCACTTTGTTCTCTTGTCCTTAAACCGAAAACAGGAAAAAAGAATTTCTTTTTCAGAGGATTTAATTCAGGATTTTCCAAAACCGGAAACTTTTACAATAATATAGTTACAAGTTTGGTAAGACGATCTACTGTAATGATGATTTTGTATTTCGCTATTGCCGGAGCAACTCTTTGGGGTTTTTCAAAAATACCTACTGGATTTATTCCATCCGAAGATCAAGGCTACGTAATTGCCTGCATACAACTGCCTAATGCCGCTTCCTTAGAGCGAACAGCCGAAGTGATTAGCAAACTGAATGAACCTATAAAAAATACTCCGGGTGTAGAAAGTTGGATGAACATTGTCGGGTATTCATTATTTGACGGCTCAAGTGCTCCAAATTCTGCCACTATTTTCATAATGTTTGAAAATTGGAGCAAACGTACGTCTTCTAAATTGAGCCAGGATGCCATACTTGCAAATCTTAATGGAATCTTCTATGGATTACAAGATGCAACAGGCTTTGCATTTGCTCCCCCTCCTATTTCAGGGCTTGGAGTAGCAGGTGGATTTAATTTGATGTTACAGGACAGGGGAAATGTCGGCCTAAGTGCACTTCAGGCAACAGCCTATGAAATAGTTGCCGATGGAAATGCGCAATCAGGCTTGGATGGCCTTAGCACAACCATAAATAATAATATACCTCAATTATATTTAGATATTGATAGAGTGAAAGCAAAAGTAATGGGGGTTTCTTTAACAACAATTTTCCAAACCCTTCAATCATTACTTGGTGCTGAATATGTAAATGATTTTAATAAATTCGGGCGAACCTTTCAGGTAAAAATACAAGCAGGAAAAGAATTCAGATATGATGAGAGCGATATTGGGAAATTATATGTCAGGAGTATGAGCGGAAAAATGATCCCTCTTTCTACTCTCGTTACTGTTAAAAAAGTATTTGGCCCTCAAATCATAACAAGATATAATCTTTATCCGTCAGCTTCTATCAACGGAAATGCCGCCCCCGGATATAGTTCGGGTGAAGCAATTGATTTAATGGAAAACATGGCTAACCATAAACTTAATGAATCATATGGTTATGAATGGACAGGTATGGCTTTTCAGGAAAAAGAAGCCGGTTCAGCCACCTTGCTTATTTTTGCTCTGGCCATTGTTTTCGTGTTTTTGATTTTGGCAGCATTATTTGAAAGTTTTACTATCCCGCTTGGAGTAATATTTTCAGTTCCTATTGCCATACTCGGAGTAACTCTCTCATTAATATTCAGAGGTATGGATGATAATATTTATACTCAAATAGGTATTGTGCTGTTAATTGCTTTGGCTTGTAAAAATGCAATTTTAATTATTGAATTTGCTAAAACAAATCATGAAAAAGGTAAGACTATTATTGACGCAGCCTGTCATGCTGCCAAAACACGTTTCAGGCCTATACTTATGACTTCCTTTGCATTCATTTTGGGAGTATTACCCTTGGTTATAGCAACAGGTGCAGGTGCCAGCGGACGACAAGCCCTTGGTACAGCCGTGTTTGGAGGAATGTTAGCCGCAACAATTCTTGCAATATTCTTTATTCCTGTTTTCTATGTTTTTCTTCAAAAAATGGTAGAACGTAATAAGAAAAAGAAATTGCCGGAGAAAATAGTTTCAGAATGATTTTTTTAGTTTACTTTTCCCCGATTCAAAAAAATCAATCCCGAAATCAGAAAGTTTAATCCGCCAATTAATAAGCAAAGATTCACTATTCCGAGCAAGGGAAATAAAATTACCGAAACCAAAATCATACCGGCAGCCGATCCTAAAAGGTCGGCTGCATAAGTTTCGGATGCTATTACCGAAATTTTCTCTTTTTTGATTTTTGAGGCTAAGGAAAATTGTAAACCTGTTAATATTGAAATGATTAATGTAAGCAGAAAGAAAACAAAGTAAACAACCATGGTGTTTCCATCCAGTTTATTTAATAATAAAATAATGAATGGAAACAAAACACAATACAAACCTATCAGAGTTTGAATTTTAATGAATGAATTCAAATTAATTTTTTTCAGAAACTTATTAAAATATGCCGCACCTATTGCCAATCCTATCATAAAAACTGTGATAATTATGCCCAGCATCTGATAAACATACCCGTAAATAATCTGGAAAGAAATCAACAACAGAAACTCAATTGAAGAAGCACTAAAACCTGCTCCAAACATTCCCCAGTCTAAAGTTTTGAATTTAAAAAACATGAATACAATTAAAATAGGAAGTACGAATAAATAATACCACGAGTTAATCCCAAAATTAGTCATCCAATAAACAATTTGTCTGTAATAGGAAACCGGTTTAAAATCATAGTTTATTTCAGCCGAGGCATCCAGATTTTCGATCAAATATTCGCTTCTTAATTTTAATAAATTATCTTGAATAAAATATTGATTTACATAAGTATTTTCTATTTTTTTTTTATTTATCATTTCAACTATTTCGAGAGATAAATCCCCATCGGAAGCAATAAAATAATTTCTTTCTCCGGGAATTATAATTATTGAATCAAAATTAGTTTTTAAAGTATTATAAATTACCGAATGTAATTGTTTGGCCTCTTCGCTAAAATAATTTGCCGTTGAAGGTAAGCTTAATGCAATCACGGCCTTATTTTTAGAGATTCTTTTCAATTCTCCGAAAAATTCATTTGTATAAAATCTGTTCAATCCGGCAGTATTTGGCTCCTGAAGATTTATCAAAACAACATCATAAATATTCTCAGAAGCATTTTTTACAAACAATCGGGCATCCTGATGCCAGACATTCACAATTTCATCGTTTTTCCAAATTCCATGTTTTTCGGCAATATCGATAATGTCAGGGTTAATCTCTACATAATCAATATTTTTAATGTCATATTTTTCAATCTCCCGAATGATACCCGAAACTCCACCCGAGATCAATAAAACCTCTTCAGGATTATCATGCTGAATTAATGAATAATGTACAAGCTCCTCATTTTCTATAACATTTGGAAGCGAAAATAATGAATTTCCATTTTCATAAAAATTAATTTGACCGTCAGTTTCGCTTACTACCATTTTTCCATAAGGAGTTTCTTTTTGAAAAAGAATATTTTGGCCAGGGAATAAATATTCCGTTGAAATCTTATCAAAATTTATATTAAAAATAACAAAAATTATTATAGCTGAAATTATCGGTGAACCCCATTTCAAAGAAGATTTTTTGGAATAGAATGACAATGCTATTGCAGCCATCAAACTAATCAGCATAAATATTTTCAAGCTTTGAAATGCTTCGAATAAGAAAACCAAAACAATGCTGAAAACCAATCCACCGATTATGCTCCCAAGTGATTCAAGCGAATAGGTTTTAAAAATCAAATTTCTTTTGCAGCTTTCCGAATAAACAAAAGAAAAAACTGTGAACAAAGCTCCGGAAAAAAAACAATAAGGAAGTAGGATAATAAAGGACGAAAGCATAATTTCTGTAATACCAAAAATAAGTCCGGGAGGTGAAATTATGCTTTTTGATAAGTATATTGAAAATCCTGTAAGGATCGGAAAAACAGCAATACAAAATTGCATTGCAATAATTAGTGAGATTTTAATTTTTGATTTATTAATAAGAAACTTCCCAAAATATGAACCAAGAGCTGTTAACAACATCCAATTTGCAAGAATTATTCCTAAAATCAATTCGTTTCCCAGAAAAACCGATAAAAAAATTCTCAGTAGAATTATCTGGGAGGAGATTGAAGAAATACCCAAAGCAATAATCGAATATTTAAGAAAACCCTCGTTTTTTAATTGCATTTTCATATCTTTGTTAAATTATAAACGCAATTTTCAATAATACGAAAATTATGTACAGAATAAAAACAATAAACTTTATTTTATTACTTCTTTTGGTAATTAATTATAGCTGTAACTCGCAAAACGACATGAAAAACACAAATAAAAAATTGATTGACCGTCAACCTTATTGTACACGTGGATTTTATCCATCCACTAAAACCGAGCTTGAACGCACTTTAAACAAACTATTTACTGATGCTGTTGCCGATAAACATTTTAAAAATGTACGGGCAATTATTGCTCCTCATGCCGGGCTTGTGTTTTCGGGAGAAACTGCTGCCTCAGCTTTTAATCAGATTGACTGTGAAAAAGAATATAAAAATATTTTTGTAATTGCATCGAGTCATTCATTACGATATAAAGGTGCTTCTATCTATAATATAGGGAATTATATTACTCCGATGGGAACTGTTAATGTTGATATTCCTCTGGCAACAAAACTTATTAATGAAAACGATATTTTTTGTTTTAATAATCAGGCTCATCAACAAGAGCATAGTTTGGAAATAGAGCTTCCATTTTTGCAACATATATTAAATTATGATTTCAAAATTATTCCTGTTCTTCTTGGAACAAATTCGGCAAAAGATTGTAAGAAGATTGCTGAAGTTTTGAAACCTTATTTCAATGAAGATAATTTATTTGTGATTTCAAGCGATTTCTCTCATTACCCGTCTTATTCAAATGCAATTGAAATTGACGGGCTGACTGCAAAAGCCATTGAATCAAATTCACCCGAAAATTTACTTGAGACACTTGAGTCAAATTCAGATAAGGGAATTTTTAACCTTGCAACAAGTTTATGTGGCTGGACATCGGTGCTTACACTTCTCTATATCACCGAAAATACTTCAGGCATTGAATACAATCCGATTCAGTATAAAAATTCAGGTGACTCGCCTTATGGTGAAAAAGATAGAGTTGTCGGATATTATTCCTTCGCCGTAACTCAAAAATCAAATAAAACCTCATCGAATTCTGATTTTGAGCTTAATGAGAAAGATAAAAAAGATTTATTGTCTATTGCACGAAAAACCATTACAAGCTATATCACTAAGAATGTAATCCCTGATTTTGACCCAATGAATTATTCTGAAAACTTAAATAAAAAATGCGGTGCTTTTGTAACACTTCACAATGATGGAAATTTAAGAGGTTGTATAGGAAGGTTTTCTACTGAAGAATCATTAATCAAGGTTGTAAAAGATATGGCAATATCTTCTTCTACTCAGGACTCTCGTTTCCCACGAGTTAATGCAGATGAAATTGACCAACTCGATATTGAAATTTCTGTTCTGACTCCTATGAAAAAAATTGATTCTATTGATGAAATTGAATTGGGAAAGCATGGAATCTATATTAAAAAAGGCTATTCATCAGGAACATTCCTTCCTCAGGTTGCGACCGAAACCGGCTGGACATTAGATGAATTCGTTGGTCATTGCAGCCGCGACAAAGCAGGAATCGGGTGGAAGGGATGGAAAAATGCCGATATTTATACTTATGAGGCTATTGTTTTTAGTGAGAGTGAAATTGGTGATTGATGCAAAGTAGTCACGGGGTGACTTTAAGTCACCCCGTGACTATGTAAAGCAAACAAGAAATGATCTTCGAAAAAGGATACATATATCACATTTACAACCAAGGAAACAACCACAGGAAAATTTTCTTTAATCGAGAGAATTATTTGTTTTTTCTGAAGAAAATTAAAACACACCTAAAACCTTATACCGATATTTTGGCATGGTGTTTAATGCCAAATCATTTTCATTTAATGGTTTTAGTTCAAGATGTGGAATTAGTGATTAGTCCAGTAGATACTCACGGGGTGGCTCAAAGCCACCCCGTGAGTAAATCCAAGAAACGAAGCATTAATAATTCTATTGCAATTATGCTTCGTTCCTATACTCGTGCTATTAACAAACAAGAAGGCTCCTCCGGTGCATTGTTTCGAGAAGGAACTAAAGCCGAATGCCTCAACTGTCGTAATGGAATAACACCATCTTTTTTAACTGAAAACGGGATTACAAAAATTAACATTCAATATCCTGAAAAGCAATACCCACAAGTTTGTTTCAATTATATCCATCAAAATCCAGTAAAAACAAGTTTAACAAAAAAAGAAACTGACTGGGAATTTTCATCGGCGATTGATTATTACGGATTAAGAAATGGGAAATTGGTAAATAAGAAATTTGCTAAAGAATATGGTTTAGTAAATTAACGGATACTCACGGGGTGACTTTGAGTCAGCCCGTGAGTGAAAAAAAGAATTACATGAGAAAAATATTTACAATTGGAGAAACCGTTTTTGATATAATATTTCAAAATCAAATTCCTGTAGCTGCAAAACCCGGAGGAGCTATGTTAAACACCGCCGTTTCTCTCGGAAGAATGAATGTTCCCGTTTCATTGCTTACTGAATTTGCAGACGATAAAATAGGAATTATTATAGAAAATTTTCTTCAAAAAAATAATGTTTCTTCCGAGTTCATTTATAAATTCACTAAAGGCCAAACGGCAATTTCTATAGCTTTTTTAGATGATGAAAATAATGCGGCTTATTCGTTTTATAAAAATTACCCAAAAAAAAGACTCGCCTCTACCCAGCCTGTAGTGAATTGCGATGACATTGTTTTATTTGGTTCATTTTATTCATTAACTCATGAGGTCAGGAAGCAGGTGTTTGAATTTGTAAAAATGGCTGCAGAAAATAATGCAATAATAATTTACGATCCGAATATTCGAAAGCCTCACAAAAACAAAATCGGGGAATTAATGGATTATATTTTTGAAAATATCGAAATTGCAGACATTATCAGAGCTTCGGATGAGGATTTTAATACAATTTTCGATACTTCCATTGCTAAAGATGCTTATCAAAAAATAAATGAAATCAATCAAACCAATTTGATTTATACTCAAAGCGACAAAGGAGTTCAGTTTTTTTCAAATTCGCTAAGAAAAGATTTTGAAGTTCCGAAAATCAAGCCTCTCAGCACGATTGGCGCAGGCGATAGTTTTAATGCCGGGATAATTTATGCACTAATTAAAAACAAGATTAAAAAGAAAGATATTAATAGTCTTACGGTTGAAAATTGGGACAGAATAATTAATTCGGGAATTGAATTTGCTACTGAGGCTTGTTTAAGCTATGATAATTATATTCCTGAAAGTTTCGCAGCTAAAAACATTACTTTATTGTCATAGCTTTGTTAATTCATAATATTATTTAAAAACCATTAAAATGGTTGAAATAACAGGTGTTTCTTTTTGTAATCCACGACTTAAGTCGTGGGCTACTAAAGAGCTAAGATTCTCATTATTAACTGCTTTAACAATTTTGGGAATTATTCATATTAGAATATATTAATCAGCTTTTTCAAAAGTGGTTTTCCATTGATTATCATTTGGAACAAATAATTGCTCTAACTCGAAATGATAAATCTTACAATTATCTAATGAAGAATATTCAATTGAAATGTCTCTAATAAGCTTAGATTTTTCAATATCAAATTGTTCCATTATTTTATTATATTGCTCACCACCAATTATAAAATACCATTCAGTTGATTCATCAGGGTATCTCACAATATCTTTTTCTGTATAAGATAATAATACATTCTTATTTAGGATTATTTTCACATCCATTCGTGAAATTCGAGCAGGTGAATTTTTAACTCGAAATGCTACTTTATATGGAATTGGAATTTCAAAATTATTAGAATCAATGACTCTATAATTTGAAGCCCAAACAAATGGACGAACACTTCTTATAAATTCATTCCTTGTCCAACATAGTAATGCTATTATGGCAATTATTAATGGCCAATTTTTGTACCATGGAGTTTTAGGCCAATTTTCAATTATTACTTTTGATACTTCCATTTTCTATTATATGAGTCCTTTTTATTGATATTCAAAATAACTCAAACATTTCAAGGTATTTAATTTCTCTTAGAAATAAATTGTGGCACTAACCATTGTTGCCGTATTAAAATTTAATCCATCAGGATTTCCATATCTGTTTGAGTTTTTGTGAGATTTTGTAATATTACCCTGAGCCTCAATCCCAACACTAAATTTTTCGGCAATAAAGTATTCGGCACCAAGGGCAAATCCTCCCACAATATCAACTTTTGTTTCATCGTCAATTTTATTATCAGAATAAGGAATGTTTATTACTGCCCCAACTTTTAAACCTAAATAAGGTGCAAGTTTTTCGTTCTTGAAATAAAATCTTGGGACAACCCCAATACTTATATCAGTTCCGACCCTCTCAGCGAATTTTAAATCAAATGCCGGTGCTACAACGATTTTTTCTCCTACCCAAATTGGAAGTAAAATACCATATTGATTGCCTTGAATAGAACCGCTTAATCCAAGTTTTCGTTCGCTTTGTGAAAAGGATGAAATTGTCAATAGCATAAATGCCAATACTGTTAGAATAATTGTTTTTTTCATAATTTAATATTTACTTTGTTTATCAATAACTAGATTATCATAATATATATGTTCGCCCACTTTTAAATAAATTCGATAATATCCTTGAGCAAGAGATCTTAGATCAATGGCAATATGATCTGAATTAAATACTTTCTGTATCAAAGGAGCTCCCCCAACATCTAAGTTGATCATTCCTAAATCAACTGAAGAATTTGGTAATTGATTGACATATCGTGCTTGTGTTATCCATAATTTCTTAGTTTCTTGAATTGAAGGAGATTTGACATGTACACAACATGTTCTATTAGTAGGATTTGGATAAAATACAAAGAAATACTCTGAATTAAAATAATTTGATCCATTGCCTTGTTTAATGTTAGGAGTCCCAACCTGTCCTATGGAACTTCCGTCAGGTAGTCTTACATAATATCCTTCTATTTTAGGTATTTCATAATCTGATAGTCGTAAGTCAGGCTCATCTTTTGTACAACTAAATATTAAGCTTAACAAAATAAAGTAAATGAAAATTTTTGGTTTCATAATATT
This sequence comes from Bacteroidales bacterium, assembly GCA_016342645.1. Classification (GTDB taxonomy): domain Bacteria; phylum Bacteroidota; class Bacteroidia; order Bacteroidales; family JAEINX01; genus JAEINX01. Next base: position 21,765 of record JAEINX010000041.1, read on the forward strand.
GTCAAATTATAATGTTTATTTCTTGTTTCAAACGGTTAATGTAATTTTTATCAATTCCTGATTGATTTTTTGTGATTTAGGTAATTACTATGCAAATTTATTATAAAAATTTTAATATCCAATATGTTTTTAATATTTCTATTAAAACCTTGTTTTGATTTTGAAGGATTTAAATAATATTTATAACCACAAAATATTTGAATGAGCCTTAAAAGTATTCTGATGAGGCATTAAATGGCTCCCCAATTTATTGGTAAAAAGGGTCTAAGCCCTCGGAGTGAAAAAAGCCGGCGAACCTGGTAATTAACTTACAAGGTTTATAAAAATGGGGGCTTAGACCCTGATCCTCAACTCTAAATTCCGAATTCACAAAACCACTGCTGTCAAAACTTTTGCTTAATTACAATTTTTGTATTGAATTTTTTGTTAATTTTACGTTCAATAAATAAAGAAATAAGTATTGACATGCAAAAAACAATAAAAACACCGCTTACGAACTTACAATTAGAATTACTGAAACTTTATACAAAACCAATATCTAAAACTGATTTATTAGAAATAAAAAAAATTATAGCTCAATACTTTGCAAATAAAGCAATGGATTTAGCAGATGATGTTTGGGACGAAAACAAATGGAATAAAGAAAAGGAAAAGGAATTTTTAAACGACCATTTAAGAATCCCTTATAAACATAAATAAAGTGAAATTAGTAATTGATACGAATATATTTTGGGTTTCTATTTAAAGACATTCTTCAACAAATAATATCTTTCAAGATTTAATTAACGGAAAATTTACTCTTTGTGTAACGACAGATATATTATTGGAATATGAAGAAATTATAACTCGAAAATTAGGTCGGAAAGTTGCCGAAAGTGTAATGAAAGTTCTTGATAATTTGTACAATGTAGAGTATATTATAAAATATTTTTTTTGGGAATTAATAAAAGCAGACTACGATGATAATAAATTTGTAGATTGTTCAATAGCTTGTAATGCTAACTATTTAGCAACAAATGACAATCATTTTAATGTTTTGAAAGATTTAGACTTTCCAACAATAAATATTGTAAATTTGGATGAATTAACTCTTATTTTAAAAGATATATGAGGCAAATAAAAAAATATATCCATAGAATGACAATTAAATATTTGGGTCGTTTTAAATATTTTCAACACCTTCAAGGTTTCAAAAACCTTGAAGGTGTTCTAATTTAATAAGCCACGTTCTCTTGAAAATTACTACTTTTGCCTTCTCTTTTAATATTTGAAATGGAAAAAAAAGGACGGGTTTTAATGGCAATGAGTGGTGGGGTTGACAGCTCGGTTGCAGCAATACTACTACACCGGCAAGGATATGAGATCATTGGAATTACGATGAAAACATGGGATTATGCTTCATCAGGCGGCTCCAAAAAAGAAACCGGCTGTTGCAGCCTCGATTCCATCAACGATGCCAGAAATCTTGCTGTGCGTTTAGGTTTTCCGCATTATGTACTTGATTTAAGAAAAGAGTTCGAAGACTTAATAATCAGTGATTTTATTTCCGAATATTTATCGGGCCGTACACCCAATCCCTGTGTTTTGTGCAATAAATTCGTGAAATGGGATGCCTTACTGAAAAAAGCCGATCTTCTGAATTGCGATTATATTGCAACCGGACATTATGCAAGTCTTAGATTTGAAAACAACCGATATATAATCTCTAAAGGAATTGACGAATTCAAAGATCAATCTTATGTTTTATGGGGTTTATCGCAAGAAAACCTTAAACGAACTATTTTCTCTTTAGGAGAATTTAAAAAATCGGAAATTAAAAAAATGGCACACGATAATGATTTTGAAAATCTTGCCAAAAAAAGCGAAAGCTACGAAATTTGCTTTATTCCGGATAATGATTATCGTGGTTTCTTAGACAGAAGAGTCGAAGGATTGAAAGAAAAATTTGCCGGCGGCGAATTTTTATCTGTTGACGGAAAAGTTTTAGGCCAACATAAAGGATTTCCTTTTTATACGATCGGACAACGAAAAGGCCTTGAAATTGCCCTTGGCGAACCTATGTATGTGAAAGAAATAAAGCAAGATACAAATTCAGTTGTTCTTGGCCGCAAAAGCGATTTAAATCGCAGGTCGATGCAAGTTGATAAAATAAATTTAATAAAGTATCCTTCAATTGATAAACCTATCAGGGTTTTAACAAAAATCCGATACCACGACAAAGGCACAGTGGGTTTATTATCTTATAATGAAGGAATAATTACAATTGATTTCGAAGAAGATGTTTCAGCAATTGCTCCCGGACAATCAGCGGTTTTTTACGAAGGTAATGATGTCGTTGGGGGAGGGTTAATATTGTAGAGACCCACGGCAATGTTGAGACCCACGGCCGTGTGTCTTTACATGAATTATCAATAATAAATTGATGAGTTTTTGCAAAAGTTGTATATTTACCAAAGAAATTTTAATTAATAATGAATTTATTTTTAAAAATATGAAAAAAATTCTAATTCTTACAGTCTTAATCATAACAAATTGTGCATTATTTTCACAAGTTGCGCCCACAAAATATTATGTTCAATTCACCGACAAGAGCGACTCTCCTTACTCTATCGACAATCCCTCGCAATACCTTTCTCAAAAAGCAATTGATAAAAGAATCAAATTTAATATTCCTATCGAAGAAAACGATTTACCTGTTAATCCCTCTTATATTCAGGCTGTGAAAGATATCGGAGTAATAATTTTAAATCCCACAAAATGGCTCAACGGCACAACTATTCAAACCAACGATACTTCAAAAATTAATGAAATAAACTTGCTGCCATTTGTAGAAAAGGTTTTGAAATCTGCTTCAAAAATTAAAAATGATAATTTAACCATAAAAAAATCAAGTAAACCTTTCTTTGAAGCTGAATCTTATTCACCTTTTATTCCAAGCAAAATTAATACCGAAAAAAATGCTTTATACTTAAGTTATGGAGCTTCATACAATCAAATTCATATGTTGAACGGCGATGCTCTACATGAGCTTGGATATCTTGGTGATGGAATTACAATCGCTATATTGGATGCAGGTTTTAACCATGTTAACACCATGGCAGCATTCGACTATTTATGGCTTAATGATCAGATTAAAGGAACAAAGGATTTTGTTTTGGGTGGCGAAGATGTTTTCAATTATCACAATCATGGAACGAATGTATTATCGACAATGGGCGCATTTTTGCCTGGTGAATTGATTGGCACTGCATTCAATGCCGATTACTGGTTAATACGCTCCGAAGATGGGGGTTCGGAATATATTATAGAAGAATATAATTGGGTTTCGGCTGCGGAATTTGTTGATAGTATAGGAGTTGATATAATTAACTCATCTCTCGGATATACCGATTTTGACGACCCTGCTCAAGATCACACCTATCAGGACATGAACGGAAATACAACTCCAATCAGCCGTGGGGCTGATATTGCAGTTACTAAGGGAATTTTAGTTTGTAATAGTGCCGGAAATTCAGGTAATACAAGTTGGCATTACATTGGCGCTCCGGCAGATGGTTTTAATGTTTTAACTATTGGAGCTGTTAATTCCAGTGGTATTTACGCAAATTTCAGCTCAACAGGGCCTACTTACGATGGCAGATTGAAACCAAATGTTGTTGCACAGGGTGAAGGAACTGTTCTTGCAAGTTCAGGTGGAGGTATTTTCACCGGGAACGGAACTTCTTTTTCATCGCCTATTATTGCAGGTATGACAGCATGTTTAATGCAGGCATACCCTGATTTTTCCAATTATGAAATAATGAATGCCATCGAATTAGCTTCAAATATGTATGAAGAACCCGATAGTTTATACGGCTATGGTATCCCCGATTATTTCAAAGCCTTACAATATCTTTCAATTGATGAAAAAGAAAATCCCGTTGATAATTATATCAAAGCATTTCCAAATCCTTTCATCGATGAATTAGAAATCGATGTCTTCTTACATGATAATCAAAATATTAAAATCGAATTATTTGATATATGCGGGAAATTAATAATTGATAAAACAAAAAAATCTAATAAAATTGGTTGCACTTCATTTCATATTACAAATCTTGAGAATCTATCATCCGGATTATATTTTATAAAGATATACTCTAATAAAAATACTGCCTCAGTGAAAATTATAAAAGAATAAGATTTCTTTTTGTGGTTTCCGGTAGGGAAGGTAAAAATATCAAATAGAAAATAATCAAAGAAAAAAGTAAAACAAGCTCAATTTATTCTCTATACTTTGATTTTACAAAGAATGCCAAAATTATAGGAATCAGAAAAAATTAATAAAAAAAACATAAAATATTGATGATGTTCAATAATATATATATCTTTGCACGCAATTTTTAAAAACATGCATTAAATTTATATGGTGAAAATAACATTACCCGATAATAGTACAAAAGAGTTTGATAACGAGATTACTGCCCTTGATGTAGCACAAAGTATAAGTTCAGGGCTTGCAAGAAATGTTCTGGCAGCCGAAGTGAATGGAATAATTCAAGATGCGAATATGCTAATTACGAGCGATTCGACAGTAAAGCTTTTTACATGGATGGATGATGAAGGAAAAGCTGCATTTTGGCATTCTTCGGCACATTTGATGGCCGAAGCTATTGAATTTTTCTTTCCGGGAGCAAAATTTGGTATAGGCCCAAACATTGAAAATGGATTTTATTATGATATTGATTTTGGTGATAGAGTTCTTTCGGAAAACGATTTTAAAAAAATTGAAGAAAAAATGCTCGCCACTGCACGCCAAAAACAACAATTTACCCGTAAAAATGTTACAAAAGCCGAAGCTATTGAATATTTTAGCAAAAAAGGTGATGAGTATAAATTGGAATTACTTGCCGATTTAGAAGATGTTGATATTACTTTTTATGAATCGGGCAATTTTGTTGACCTATGTCGTGGGCCACATATTCCACACACGGGTTTTATTAAAGCAATAAAATTATTGAATGTTGCCGGAGCCTATTGGAGGGGTGATGAAAAAAGAAAGCAATTAACAAGAATTTATGGAGTTAGTTTTCCAAAGCAAAAAGAATTAACCGAATATCTTGAACTTCTTGAAGAAGCAAAAAAACGCGATCATCGTAAACTGGGAAAAGAATTAGAATTGTTTACTTTTTCTCAAAAAGTTGGCCTTGGTTTACCACTTTGGTTGCCAAAAGGAACCGACTTAAAAGATAGGCTTACACAATTTCTGACAAAAGTCCTGAAAAAACGCGGATATGAAATGGTTTCTTCTATGCACATAGGTAATGTTAATTTATACAAATTATCAGGTCATTACGATAAATATGGAGAGGATTCATTTCACCCGATTTCAACACCTATTGAGGGCGAAGAGTTTATGTTAAAACCTATGAATTGTCCTCATCATTGTGAAATATATAATTCTAAACCTCATTCATATAAAGACTTACCTGTCAGAATGGCTGAATTTGGTACAGTTTATCGTTACGAACAAAGTGGTGAATTGCATGGTTTAACCCGTGTTAGAGGATTTACGCAAGATGATGCACATATCTTTTGTCGTCCCGAACAAGTGAAAAAAGAATTTATTGCAATAATTGACCTTGTTCAATACATTTATAAAATCTTAGGATTTAAGGAATTTGTAACCCAAATTTCATTAAGAGACAAAGAGAATAGAGATAAATATATAGGATCTGACGAAAACTGGGAAAAAGCCGAAAAAGCAATTATTGAAGCTTCAGAAGAAAGAGGTTTAAAATCAAAAATCGAATACGGAGAAGCCGCTTTTTACGGACCAAAACTTGATTTTATGGTTAAAGATGCTTTGGGTCGAAAATGGCAACTTGGAACCATACAAGTTGACTATAATCTACGTGAACGATTTAATCTTGAATATGCCGGAAATGATAATTTAAAACATCGTCCGGTAATGATTCACCGAACTATTTTCGGATCACTTGAACGCTTTATTGCCGTTCTAATTGAACATTCAGCAGGGAATTTCCCTCTCTGGTTAACTCCCGAACAAGCCATTATTCTACCGATTAGCGAAAAATATCATAATTATTCAAAAAAAGTTTTAAATTTGTTAAATGATTATGAAATTCGTACTCAAGTTGATGAAAGAAGTGAAAAGACAGGCCGAAAAATTCGCGATGCCGAGCTTCAAAAAATTCCTTTTATGCTTATAGTTGGTGAAAAGGAGGAAAATGAAAATGCTGTCTCGGTCAGGCAGCACGGTAAAGGTGATCTTGGTACTTTTTCGATTGAGGATTTTGCCAAATTGGTGAACAAAGAAGTTGAAGAAATGATTAAAGAATAAAATAAATAAAATTATTATTAACTAAATATCAGGAGGAAAAAAAATAGCAGCACCATTTAGAAGACCAAAAAATCCCAGGTATCGTCGGGATTTAAGAAATCAGGAATTGCATAGGATAAACCAAAAAATAACTATTCCTGTGATTCGCTTAGTTGGCGACAATGTTGAACAAGGTATTTGTAATACAAAAGATGCACTTGAACAAGCCAAGAAACTTGAACTTGATTTAGTTGAGATTTCAGAAAATGCAAGCCCCCCCGTTTGTAAAATTATTGATTACAAGAAATTTCTTTACGAGAACAAGAAAAAACAAAAGGAACTAAAGGCCAAATCAGCAAAAATAATTGTAAAAGAAATCCGCCTTGGACCAAATATTGATGAACATGATTTTAATTTCAAACTAAAACATGCAATTAAATTCTTACAGGATGGGGCGAAAGTAAAAGTTGATGTTTTTTTTAAAGGGCGATCAATTGTTTACAAAGACCAGGGAGAGATAGTTTTGTTAAGATTTGCTCAGGAATTGATTGAATATGGGAAAGTTGAACGATTACCTAAATTAGAAGGAAAGCGAATGATAATGATAATCGCTCCCAAAAAATAATTTTTCCAATTATTCGAAAAAAGAAATTACTTTTGCAGCCGAAAATATTTTGTTGCAAAACTTAATATATAATTAAAATAAAATTTTTTGTAATGCCAAAAATGAAAACAAAATCCGGTGCTAAGAAGAGATTCACTGTAACCGGAACAGGTAAAATTAAAAGGAAACATGCTTACAAAAGTCACATTTTAACGAAAAAAACAAAAAAGCAAAAACGTAATTTGACTTATTTTGCCATCGTTGATAAAACTGACGAAAAAAATGTAAGAGAAATGATTCAGAAGTAAAAAATTTATTGTTAAACTTGCTTTTAGCCAATAAGATTCTTAGAAAACTAAGGACGCTAAAGTAAAAAAAAGAAAAAAAATGCCAAGATCAGTAAACAAAGTTGCTGCAAAGCAAAGAAAGAAAAAAATCCTGAAAGCTGTCAAAGGACAGTTTGGAAGGAGAAAAAATGTATGGTCGGTAGCTAAAAACGCCTACGAAAAAGGTCAGGTGTATGCTTACCGCGACAGAAAAGCAAAAAAACGTACATTCAGAGCATTATGGATTGCTCGTATAAATGCCGGTGTCAGACAATATGGCCTAAGCTATTCGGTATTTATGGATTTATTGCACAAAAATAATATTGAAATAAACCGCAAGGTCCTTGCCGATCTTGCCGTTAATAATCCCGAAGCTTTTAAAGCAATTGTTGATGAAGTAAATAAATAGCTTCAGATTCTTTTAAAATCTTAGAAAAAATAATAGCCCTGTCGAAATTCGATGGGGCTTTTTTTATCCTTGAAAACTAATTCCAAATCTTAAAGTTCAGAAATTATTAAGAAATCTTTATTCAATGGGAAGGAAAATATAAAGGCTAAAGTGGAAAGTTTCAACCAAATTTCCCTATTTCCTATATTTCCGTTATTTTCTAAATTAATTATAATATTTTTTAATTTCGCCGATTAATATAAATTAATAATAATGGATTACGATCTTATAGTTATCGGGAGTGGCCCGGGAGGATATGTTGCTGCAATAAGAGCCTCACAATTAGAATTAAAAGTTGCCGTTATTGAAAAAGCCGAGATTGGTGGAATTTGTCTTAACTGGGGATGTATTCCAACAAAAGCATTATTGAAAAGTGCACAAGTATTTAAATATGCTACTCATGCACTTGAATATGGAATTAAAATCGAAGGTGAAATTTTGACCGACTTTGAAGCAATTGTAAAACGCAGCCGCGGGGTTGCCGAAAACATGAGCAAAGGCATTCAATATCTTTTCAAAAAAAATAAGATTGATTTGATTGTTGGAACGGCAAAAATAAAACCAAATAAAACTATTGAAGTTTGCGATTCAACAGGCAGTAAAACTGAATATTCTGCTGAAAATATTATTATTGCTACAGGTGCACATTCACGAGAATTACCGAATTTAAAACAAGACGAGAAAAAAATTATTGGATATCGTGAAGCACTTACTTTGCAAAAAAAACCTGAATCAATGATCGTTGTCGGTTCGGGGGCAATAGGTTCTGAATTTGCTTATTTTTATAATACTATCGGAACTAAGATTACATTGGTTGAATTTATGCCTGAAATTGTTCCCATAGAAGATAAAGATGTTTCAAAGCAATTATCAAGATCGTTTAAAAAGGCTAAGATTAAAGTAATGACAAATTCTTCGGTTGAATCGGTTAATACAAGCGGTGAATTGTGCCAAGCAATTGTTAAAACAAAAAAAGGTGAAGAAATTATTGAAGCCGAAATTGTTTTATCGGCAGTTGGAATTGCGACAAACATTGAGAGTATAGGATTAGAGGAAACCGGAATCAAAACCGAAAACGGAAAAGTAATAGTTGATGATTTTTATCAAACAAATATTTCCGGTTATTATGCAATCGGTGATATTGTTCATGGACCTGCCCTTGCTCACGTTGCTTCTAAAGAAGGAATTATCTGCGTTGAAAAAATTGCAGGCAAAAACCCCGAACCTCTTGACTACGGAATTATTCCTGCTTGTACCTATACTAATCCCGAAGTAGCTTCAGTCGGGTTGACCGAAGAAAAAGCAATTAACGAAGGTTTGGACATTTTAACAGGGAAATTTCCTTTCACGGCTTCAGGGAAAGCAAGTGCTGCCGGAGCAAAAGATGGTTTTGTGAAGGTAATAATTGATAAAAAAACCGACAAATTAATCGGATGTCATTTGATAGGAGAAAATGTGACGGAAATGATAGCCGAAGCGGTGGTTGCAATTAAAAATAATTTAAGCGGAAAGGATATTCTTCATTCTATTCATCCACATCCAACGATGTCGGAAGCTATTATGGAAGCAGTAGCTGATGCTTATGGCGAAGTTATTCATTTGTAATTTCTGTTTACACGAAAAGTTTTGTTTTCGATCAAATCCGCAACTAAAAATCAAAGTTTTGGTAGTTAAAGCTTGATAAATTCTAATGTTTTAGTTTAATTATTTGTCGTTAAAGAAGTCAGGGCTTGACTTGAGTATCTTAGGGGGTCATTTTTTACAGGAAAAATTATGGAACCTTTTTCTTTTGGATTTACCGGAATTACTGTAGTGAAAATAGAATTGGTTTGTGCGGATTTTTTGAGATATCTAATTTGAATATTTAAAATAAATTCATCCAAGCTTATTGAAAAAACTGATATAATGAAAAACAATGAAAAGATGTATCAATTAGGTTGTAGCAGATGCTAAGGAAGCTTTTCCACATTATTAAAAAGATGCTTGGTGAGAAAGGAATAAAATTTTGAAAAGCAGAAAATGAAATAAAAAACCCAAAACTATTTTCATAAATGTTTGTTTAGATTCTGAAAAATCTATATTCTTGTAAATTAAATTTTAAAAATTCTAATTATGAAAAAAATTATAAGCATATTCCTATTTTTAGCAATATTTTATGGTTGCAGCGGACAAGATCAAAATGCAATTGATAATAAAGTCAAGCTTCAAAATAATGATATTTTATTAATGTCAACTTTGTTTCAGCAAAAAGCTGCCGAAATGCGGGCAATTTCCTATCAAGCTTATAATCTCGCAACTCTAAGACTTGATAATGAATTAAAAATGGCTGGTTTGTCCAAAACCCTTGCAGTGGTTGTTGACATTGATGAAACAGTTTTGGATAATAGTCCGTTTGAAGCAAAATCAATTTTAGAAAATAGTAATTATCCTAAATTTTGGAGCGAATGGTGCGATCTTGCAAAAGCAAAAGCAATTCATGGTGCGGTTGAATTTTTATCTTACGCAGAATCAAAAGGTGTCGAAGTATTTTACATTACAAACCGTAAAGAAAAATTTTTAAAAGCAACAATCAAAAATCTTAAAAAAGAAGGATTTCCTTTTGCCGATAAAGAACATTTGTTAATGCGAACGACAACTTCAAGTAAAACGGAACGCAGACAAAGCGTTGAAAAAACTCACAAAATAGTTTTATTGGTTGGCGATAACCTTGGAGATTTTCTTGAGATTTTTGATAAAAAAAACATAAACCGGAGGTTTGAAATTACCGATAGCCTTAAAAATGAATTTGGTAAACGCTTTATTATTTTACCTAATTCTATGTATGGAACCTGGGTAAGCTCAATTCTTAATTATCAGAATAATTTAACGCCTACTCAAAAACTTGAGATTTATCATAAGAATCTGGAGAGCTTTGAGTAATTTTAAATATTTTTCGCCTATTTTCTAACTTCTCACAAAAAACCCAAATACTTCGAGTAATTGCGGTTTGTCGGCGAGGGCGATGCGTGCTACTAATTTGAAATCGTACATCCATTCGTCGAGGGTTTCGAAGGAGTCGTCTTTGGCATCGGTGGCTTGTGTGTGCCCAGCATAAGCGTACGCACACACCTGTCGCATGGTGTTGAAAAATTTCAAAAATACAAATAAATTTC
>JAEINX010000042.1 GCA_016342645.1 Bacteroidales bacterium
AAATAATTTAAAAAAACCTCACCCTTGGTGGGGTTTTTTTTATTGTCAATATTTTAAAAATTTGACAACACTCAATTTATTAATCAGCAATATTTTTCCCACATTAAACTTTAACCCTTTCATTTTACTCTTCCTTGTCTTTTCTTCGCAAAAAGGATTTTCATCTTCTACGACTTTCTTATAAAATTATCAGAATTTTCAAAAATTTTAATAATTTTGCTATCATAAGTGCAAACACTAATATAGTGTATTTGGTGGTAGGTATAAATTAAAATAAAATAATAAAATGAAACTATTTACTTTTTTCTTAATTTCGTTACTCCCTATTGCAGTATTTTCGCAATCAATAGGTGATACAATAGTTATTCCAACAATTAATTACTCCCAAACTCAGGGTTCAGGTATTAGGGATACCATGATAATGTTTCCTGATAATCCGGAGCAGAAATTTGAAAAAATCATTATGGCTTATAATATGCGTTGTAAAGACGGTTTAGTTTCTGTCCCCGGTAATACAAATCAAGGTTGTGGGGAGTGGGATTACTCATGCAATACTTATATCACTGATTCATCAAGGGTTGATTCAATTCTTAGCTTCTGTAGTTCTCATTCCATCTCTCACTTTTCGGGTGAAACTTTCGAGTATGTTGAAACTCCCACCAACAATTACTACCAATATTTACAACGAGATGTGCAAGTTGATAATATTATTTCAGAAAATCAATTTACAATAGGATCGGGTGAGTTATCGCTGGATCATGTCATTAAAGCTAATGAGGTTTCCGGTAAATCACAATTTTTGATAAGAAAGTCCGAATTAACTTTAGCCGGAGTATCCCAAGGTGATATTGATGGCATAACTTTGAATACTCTAAGTAATAGTGAGGCTGACTTTTTCATGGTCAAGATGAAGCAAACAAACGACTCTTTATTGAATGTTAAATCACCCGAGACGAATGATTTCATCGAAGTATATTTTGTCGATTACTCTTTTTTGGAAGGTGAAAACAGAATACAATTTCATACACCTTTCAATTGGGACGGGACGTCAAATATTGTTATTGAATTTTCCTTTACAAACGAAACACCTTCTAACCAACTTTTAATTAAAGGTGAAGACGTAGGAGAAGACTATGGCATTTATTCAAATAATGGTACTCATATTATTAATGACATGGGTTATACCGAGGTACCTGCAAGTCCATTGTCATCAATTTCAGAAGAGATCACCGTATCCTTTTGGTGTTTCGGGAGTCCTGATTTTCTTCCTGCTAATACTGCTATAATAAGTGGTGTGGACAATGATAACAATAGACAACTAAATATTCATCACCCTTGGAGCAATTCTAATATATATTTCGATTGTGGATACGAAGGTGGCGGATACGACAGAATAAATAAATCAGCAATCCCATCAGAATTTGAAGGGCAATGGAACCATTGGGCTTTTACAAAAAACACTATTAATGGTGAAATGAATATCTTTTTGAATGGTGAACTCTGGCACTCAGGTACAGAAAAAACTAAATTGATAAACATTCAAGATCTAATCATAGGGAATATACATAACGGCAATATAAATTATTTTGGAAAAATTGATGAATTCAGAATTTGGAGAAAAGAAATTGATCAGGCAACAATTAAGAATTGGATGAATGTTGAACTTGATGATTCGCATCCTAACTACACCGAATTAGTAGCTTATTATAAGTTCGATGAAGGCAGTGGAACAACTACCGCCGATGCTTCTCCTTACGGTGAAACGGCTCAAATTCATGATTATGTCATTTGGTCGAATGAAAGGGGAAATAATCTGTCAAAAGGCTTTCATGCAACTTCACAACGACCTAATATTACATTCCTGCAAGGAAACTACGACTTGACTATTAACGAAGAAATCGTAGTCGATACAGTTGAAAACATTGCAAATGTCGTTACCGAATACGAGATAATCCCAAGATACGGTAGCACATTTCATGACAGTCTAAACGTAGTATCCAAAAATTTATACTGGCAAGTGGGCTTCGAACACATCTATAACCCTGAAGGAATATTGATTGATTCAATAAATATATTGCCCACAGCCTCTATAGATATTACTGAATTAACATATTTTAAAAGATACCCATGTAAATATGAAATCATGTCGTTTGTAACACCCTATGGTATTTACCTTGACCTTGGAATGGATGGAAAAACATGGTATTTTGACGTTACCGACTATGCTCCTGTTTTGAAAGGCTTAAAAAAGCTTACCGTAGAATTGGGCGGGCAGCGACAGGAAGATATGGATATCCGGTTTTTGTTTATAGAGGGGACACCTCCTCACGACATAATCGACATTAACCAAATTTGGAGGCCTTCCGGCATATTTTACACTGATATTATGAATGATAGGGCTTTTGAGCCAAGGGAGTTTTATATGAATCCCTATGGCGAGAGCTTTAAACTCAGGTCAGTGATTACTGGACACGGGCAGCAGGGTGAATTTAGCCCCCGCTGGCATACCATAAATATTGATGGGGGTGATGTTGAATTTGAATGGCAAGTTTGGACTGAGTGCTCCACTATCCCGATTTACCCACAAGGAGGTACTTGGATATACGATAGAGCGGGTTGGTGTCCCGGCGATCCAAGCGATGTTTATGAATATGATATTACAGAATATGTTTCTCCCGGCCAGACACATACAATCGACTATGGACTAAATTATGGCAATGGGCAGTCAACTTATAGAGTCAATAAACAATTGGTAACTTATGGCCCGGCAAACTTCAACCTCGATGCTGCTGTGATAAATATTACAAAACCAAATGGTGAAAGCGCAGCCTACGAACGTTTTAATCCGGCATGTAGCTACCCGGTGGCAATTATTCAAAATACAGGTTCAACTACATTGACAAGTCTTGACATTGAGTATCTTGTCCAAGGAAATGAAGCTTTGAATTATCATTGGACAGGTTCCCTCGAATTTATGGAAACGGAAGAAATAGAACTAATAATTTCTGATTATATGTTTTGGTCAGGTTCTGATGGCAAACTCATTGTTAATGTAAGTAATCCAAACGGGCAGGATGATGAATACCCGTATAACAATTCTTATGGCATTGATTTTGTTGAAGTTGACCTATATAGTGTATCCGAACCTTTAACTATTGAATGTAAAACCAACAACCGCGGTTATCAAACTTCCTATTCATTGACCGATCTTGAAGGGAATATTATTTTGGAGATGGACGACTTGGAGAATAATACGCTTTATACAAATGAATTATCACTTCAATTGGGTTGTTATAAGCTGCGGATTAATGACAGTGGTGACGATGGCCTATATTGGTGGCATAATTCATCTCAAGGTACCGGTTATTTCAGGCTTAAAAACAGTAGTGGAGCAATTGTTGAAAATTTTGAACCGGAATTTGGCAGATTTGCTATTTATGAATTCGGTATAATCGACCTCTCAGGAACGAAGAAAATACCTGACAAAGCAAGCATTATCAGCGTTTTTCCGAATCCGACTTCAGATATTTTAAATATTAACCTAAAGGGATTTAAAAACAACAAAATTGTCGCTAAGGTTTTCAATGCAACAATGCTAAAGGTTTATGAAAATCAGTTTTCTGTTTCGGATATGGATTTTACGGAAAATATTAACATGATAAACATGCTCCCGGGCGTTTACTTTTTGCAATTGGAATGTAATGGCAGGACTACTTTCAAAAAAATAATAAAAAATTAGATCAATAAAATAAAACACAGTTGTTCGGATGATTTTTGCTTTTGTTTTATTGTATAACAATGATGATTTATTTAAACCGATTAACCTGATTATGAAAGGGAAATAGTGTTATCGACACTCACAAATTGAATATTTCAAAGAAAAATAAAAAAAATTTGGATATTAAAAAAAATTTTTAGTTTTGCAATATGAATACAAGAAAAATATATCCTGTAAAGGCAGTTACTAACTTTTGGTGGTGGCATTTATTCAAAAGACGATAAGGAATTGTTCTTAACAGTAATATTATAAAAATATAAAGCCGTTGGTCGTTTCCAATGGCTTTTTTTTTGATAAAAAATTAATAAAAAGTGAATAATATGAAGAATATTTGGCGATGGTGGCACATAAATATTAATAAAGAAGATGATTTTGATCAGTGTTATCATTCAAATAGATAAATAAATATATTTAGTTAATGTGAGGCCGAAAGAATAAATCTTTCGGCCTATTTTTTTAAAATTTATAAAATGGAAAAATTATTAAATGAAAAAAAAATGCCGAACGAACGCGGTTTTTTTGGCGAATTTGGAGGTAGTTTCATACCTGAACAATTGACATTTGTTATGAAGGAAATAACAGATAAGTACGATGAAATAAAAGATACAGAAGAATTTAAAAGAGAATTAATGTATCTTAATAAGCATTATACAGGACGACCTTCTCCTGTGTTTTATGCAAAAAACTTGAGTGAAAAGATCGGTGGAGCAAAAATTTTTCTGAAGCGTGAAGACTTAAACCATACTGGTGCTCATAAAATAAATCATTGTCTCGGGGAGGCCCTTTTAGCTAAGAAAATGGGAAAAAAGAAATTGATTGCTGAAACCGGTGCAGGACAACATGGAGTAGCATTGGCTACGGCAGCAGCATTGGTAGGGTTAGAATGTGATATATATATGGGAGAGGTGGATATTGAAAAGGAGTATCCAAATGTTGTAAAAATGAAAATATTAGGAGCTAAAGTAATTCCTGTAACCCATGGTTTAAAAACGTTAAAGGAAGCCGTTGATTCTGCTTTTGAGGCATATCTTAAAGACACAAGCTCTCAAATATATGCGATTGGGTCAATTGTCGGGCCTCATCCTTTTCCAATGATGGTGAGAGATTTTCAAAAAATAGTAGGTATTGAAGCAAAAGAACAATTTTTACAATTGACAGGTATTCTTCCTAATAATCTTGTAGCTTGTGTTGGAGGCGGATCAAATGCTATGGGATTATTCTCGGCATTTCTAAACGATGAGAGTGTCAATATGTACGGTGTTGAACCAAACGGAAAAGGTAATCTTATTGGAGAACATGCAGCAACCTTGACTTATGGCGAACCTGGCATACTACATGGCTTTAAA
The DNA here is from genome assembly GCA_016342645.1 of Bacteroidales bacterium. Taxonomy (GTDB): domain Bacteria; phylum Bacteroidota; class Bacteroidia; order Bacteroidales; family JAEINX01; genus JAEINX01. Next base: position 5,125 of record JAEINX010000042.1, read on the forward strand.
TCACAACTTTTAAAAGATAATGATGGTAATCCTGCTCCGGTTCATACCGTAGCAAGTGGATTAGATTATCCGGGAGTTGGGCCACAACACTCATATCTTAAGAAAATTAAAAGAGTAAAATACACAACTATATACGATAACGAGGCAATTGATGCCTTCTTTGAATTATCTCGTTGTGAAGGGATTATTCCAGCAATAGAAAGTGCTCATGCTGTAGCTTACGCCATGAAACTTGCTGCCAAAATGAATAGTGGAAATACAATACTTGTAAATTTATCAGGTAGAGGTGATAAGGATATTGATTATATTGTTAAAACTTATCCTGAAAATTTTATTCTAAATGATTAAAATGATGCCATTATTCTTATAAAGACTTTATTTGGAAATAATTGGAAACTACTGATTGTACTAAAACGCCAAGTTCGTTCTGATAGATATCGCAAGCAAAATTCATGAAAACCTGAGCCTATAGCGATGATTGGTTTTATGACCAGGCCTAACAGCCTGTCCCGATTTTTCTGAAAAGAAATTGGTGTTTATGGGCAATTCACTAATTAAAGATATGAAGCGCATTTCCGTTGAAACTTGTACGATATTGTTTTAATAAGACTTTTGCAGGGCCTGCAAATGGTGAACCGTCAATCAATATAAATCTTGATCCGCAGGTAGTATCAATTGCTGTAGAAAATGAAGGTTCAACATCTATCCTTGCTGTCTTAATTTCAGGGTCATAAGGACAAGTTCTTTCAAAAGCCACAAATTCATCAGGCGAAGGGCGGAAAATTAACACTCCTCTATAACCATAATTATTAAAATATTTCCATCCGCCAATTTCAATATGGTCTATAGTTGTGGTTGGATAGATAGTGAAATTAACATAAACGAAAGGTATTTCCTGCCGGCCTTCATCTTTCCCACAACCAATGATAAATAGAAAAAAAAACACAAATATCAATAAAGGGAATATATAATTGTTTTTGATTGTTGACATTAATAATTTATATAGTAAAACGAAAAACCTTAAAAAATATTATTGTATTAACCGTGTCGGCTAATATTTTCTAGTCGCTCAGGATCAATTATTTCAAAAGCATTACAATTTTCTTTAATGAGGTCTTCATCTTTGAATTTTTTTAAAATCCTAATAACGCTTTCCGAAGACATTCCGGCAAGCTCAGCAAGTTCTTTTCTCGAAAGCGGAAGAGTAAATTTATGGCTTTTAAATATATTATTGGAAAGACAAAGAATAATATCCGCTAATCGTCCATAAGATTGTTTTTTTTCAAAACAAAAAAATCTACCATAAACTTGAATAGCATTTAAGCTTATTATTTTCATTACTTCATAAGAAAATTTTGAATTTTCTTTAACAAGTTTTTTAAAAACATTAATATCAATTAATTTGGCAGTAGAGTTTTTATATGTAACAACAGAATAGGGAAAAACATTTTTCTCATCAAAAAGAGCCGGAAGGCCGATAATGTTGTCTTTTGCAACTATTTTCAAAATCAATGTTTCATTGACGTTTTCAACATAAATCTTAATAAGGCCTTCTGTTAATAATATTATATAGGAGGAGAAAGAACCTTGTTTTGCAATAGTTTCCCCTTTTTTAAACAATACCTCAACCTGATTATTTTCAATTTCTTGAATTTCTTTAGGTGTTAAGTAATTAAAACAATCAACCGTTGTTTGATAAACAGTGCAACTATTTGGATAAAGACATTTATTCATATTAAATCAAAAAAATATTTTGCAAATATAACATTAAATCACAAAATAATATGATTCATATCATTTAATTTAATGAATTCTTACACTTCAATTTGAGTGATATGTCATGTTAATTATTTCACAATAGCAGGATTTAATTACAATATTTGCTCAAAATTTAATTAATATTTAAAAGATTTAAAACATGGAATATAAAATTGATCAAACACTGGATTGTAAAGGACTTTCTTGTCCAATGCCAATGATGAAATTAGCAAAAGCTATGAAAGGGCTTAAATCCGAAGAAATTCTTGAGATGATAGGAACAGATCCGGGCACCAAGTCGGATTTACCCCGATGGTGTGAGAAATCAGGAAATAAATTAGTCGAAGAAGGGGAATTAGAAGGTGGGATTTTTCGTTTTTTAATTCAGAAAAAATAGGAGGTAAAAATGTCAGAGAAATCTAAGGAACCCGGCGTATTGGGCAACTTATTCAAAACATTTTTTGCTAAACACTGGCCCGTATGGGTTGGGGCAATTGTTCTGGGAACCCTAAATATTTTACTTTTTGCAATTAAAAGCCCTTGGGGAGCAAGTGGTGGAATTAATAATTGGGGTGAAAATGTTTTCAAACTTGTTGGAATTTTCGGTTTAGAAAACGCTACTCCTACAAATGCAAGTTTGTATGGTATGTTATGCCTTTTCCTTGTAATTGGTTCATTTATTGGAGCTTTGTTTTCAAAGGAATTTGCTTTTAGAATTCCTCCCAAAGGAGAATTAATTAAAGGATTTATTGGTGGCTCATTGATGGCTCTTGGTGCAACCTTTGGTATTGGCTGCACAATCGGTGCATTTTTTAGTGGAATGCCCGCCCTTTCGGGGGGTGCAATAATTTTCACCATAGGATTATTTATAGGGACTATCATCGCCTTAAAATATCTTATGTGGGAAATGGAAAAATTTCCTAAATTCAGCAGTGGAAAGAGCTATGTTTTTCTATCCGGCACAGGTAAAAGCGGGTCATGGCAAATATATCTCGCATGGATAGTTTTAATAATAACTTTTATTATTTCCTATCAATATTCAGGCAACAATAAAATTATGGCATGGTTCATAATTATTGGAATGCTTATGGGTTTAATAAGCCAGCGATCACGATTTTGTATCGTTAAAGCATTTCGTGACCCATTTATGACCGGTGAAGCCGACGGTTCTGTTGGTGTTATGGCCGGGCTATTAATAGGAGTATTTGGATTTACAATAATAAAATATTTTGGCATTGGAATTGGAGACGTAGCTGCTCGCGCAAGAGAAATGACTTGGGTGTTCCCTCATTTTTTCTTTAGAGCTGCAATAGGCGGTTTTGTTTTTGGAATTGGTATGACAATAGCCGGAGGTTGTGCAGTCGGTACTCTTTGGAGAGTTGGTGAAGGACAAGTAAAATTATGGGCTTCGGCTCTTGGTTTTATTTTAATTTCCCCTATTTCAAAACTTTATATCGTCCCTCCTATTGTAAACTCACTTCCACAAAGCCTCGATTTCAAGAATTATTTACCTGATTATTTAGGTTATCCCGGAGCTTTTGCACTTGTTTTAATCATTATACTAATATGGTATGTGTTTGTAAAATGGAATGAAAAAACCGGAAGATTTAGTGCATTTTAATTAACATCAATTCAATAATTATGCTAAAAAATAAATTATACAAATGGTTATCAGTCTTTTTTATTATCGTTCTAATTTCTTCATGCTCTAATATTTATGAGAATGGTAGTGAACTGGCAGCCTATACAAAACCATATATTGAAGAAATCACAGTTGATGAATTAAACAAAAAAATTGAGAATCAGGAGGATTTTCTTTTAATAGATGTTCGTCAAGCTGCAGAATATCAAAAAAGTAATATTCCGGGCTCCTTACTTATTCCAAGAGGTTTAATTGAATTTAAGATTGGTGATGATGCCTTCTGGGAAGAAGAGTTTTTATATACCCCTGAGAAAGATGCCGAAATAATTCTTTATTGTAAAAAAGGAGACAGAGGCATTTTAGCAACTAAAGCATTAACCGAATTGGGTTATACCAATGTTAAGAATTTATCAGGTGGAATCATTGCCTGGGACCCTGATTTTGATTCGGGTAGCACAACTGCTCCCGCAGAAGGTGGTTGCGGAGGTTAATTTTCGAACCGAATAAATTAGTAAAAACATATTATATAAACATTTAAAAATAACAAATAATGAAAAAATTAATATTAATAGGATTGTTTTTATCCGCAATATTCTTATTTAACACGAATATTTTCGCTCAAAGTAATCTTATTTCTGCCAAAGAAACCGCAAAAATAATGAAGGATGATAATGTGGTATTAGTTTCAACCCGAAAAGCAAGCGATTATGCAAAAGTGCATATAACTGATGCTGTAAATGTTGATATTCTATCACTTTGTAAGCCTGGTGATATCAAAGGTATTCTAAAAAGTCCCGAAGAAATTTCAAAGATTCTGGGAGAAAAAGGAATAAATAAAGACAAAAAAATAATCATATATGATAATGGAAAAAATGTCAATGCCGGAAGATTATATTGGATACTAAAATATCTCGGATTTAAGAACGTAAAAATTTTAGATGGACACATGAAAGCCTGGCGTGCTGCAAGAAAACCCGTCACAAAATATGCAACAAAAATTAATCCGGTAACATGTTCTCCTTCTGTCAACAAAGAAATTATTGTAGATTATGACTATGTAAAAGCAAATCTTAATAACCCTAAAGTAATTATTGTTGATGTACAAAGCCAAAAGGAATTTGATGAAGGCCATATCCCAAATGCTAAAAATTTTGAATATAAAAATATTGTAGTTGAAGAAAGCGGAACTCTAAAATCACCCGAAGAAATTTCAAAACTTTTAACAGAAGCAGGGATCACACCTGACAAAGAAGTAATTTTATATTGTGCAACAAGTGCCCGTGCAGGAATAGTATTTATGGCTATGGAATCAATGCTCGACTACCCTAACGTAAAAATTTATGATGGTGCATACAATGAATGGAAAACAAAATAAATGCTTAACCATAAAACATATTAGTTATGAAAACTTATAAGCTCATTTTTGTTTTATTTATAATTGTTTTTATTGCCGGATGTGGTGCAAAAATGGATAATACTTACGCTGATGTTAGCCAAAAGGTAAACGAAGCTCAAAATAATATCACAAAAGTAAGTGTTGATGATCTGAAAGCAATTATTGATAATCATGGGGAAATCAAAATTATTGATTGCCGCGAAAAAGAAGAATATATAAATGGCCATATTCCCGAGGCAATAAATGTACCGAGAGGTGTTTTGGAATTTTCTTCAAAAGTTTCTAATAGAAGAGATAAAATCTACATCTATTCTGAAAATATAAATAGAGCATCTTTAGCATGCCCGGCACTTAAATTATTAAAATTTAAGGATGTTTATCTAATTGATGGAGGTTGGCAACAATGGAATAAATCATACCCTAATCTAATTGAAGAAGGTGAGGGTGAATCGGGAGGTAAAGCTGCCCCAAAAGCTGAAGAATCAGGCGGATGTGGTGGTTAAAACAAGGATTGAATGATGAATTTAGCATTTAATGATTTGTAAAAAATAAAAATTATATAAAAAAATAAATTATGGCAAAATTATGTATGGGGTTATTTTCAGGTAGCCTCGATAAATTAGTAGGTGCAGGAGTTATTCTTAGCGGTGCTGCTGCCGATGATATGGATGTTGAAGTATTTGTTTTATTGCAAGGGGCTCGAGCTTTTCTTAAAGGAAATGAAAACAAAATAGATAACGTAGCTGAAGCACCTGAATTAAAAGAACATTTTATCAAACAACTCGAAGTTTTGAACGTACCCGAATGGTATGATTTTTTCGAGATGGCAAAAGATATGACAAATGTGAAAATTTATATTTGTAGCCTTGCCGGAAAAATTTGGGGTGGTGAAAAATTAGAAGATTTCAATGATCTCGTTGATGATCTTTGTGGGATTGGAGAATATTTGACTGCTGCTGAAGAAGCAGATATCCACATGTTTATTTAACAATCTTATATATGTAAATATCTCATTATATTTTTTAACTTTGCAAAATAAATTAAAATAATTAATGGGAATCATTTATGGAAAATATTGAAAAAAACATAAAAGAACTACAAGAAAAAGTAGCACGATTAGAAAAAGGTACAGAAGATCAATTATCTATGGTTCTTTTCTCCGGCGATCTCGATAAACTGCTTGCTGCTATGATAATTGCAACAGGTGCGACCGCAATGGATATGAAGGTTAAACTGTTCTTTACTTTTTGGGCAACAACAGCTTTACGCGACAAAACCAAAAAAGCCAAAAGTAAAGACTTCATGTCTAAAATGTTTGGATCAATGTTACCTAAAGGTACTTCAAAACTTAAATTATCAAAAATGAACATGGGTGGCATTGGAAAATCAATGCTAAAATCTCTTATGAAAAAGAAAAATGTAGCTTCATTAGATGAATTATTTAAAACGGCTGCAGAATTAGGGGTGGAAATTAATGTTTGTGAAATGTCGATGGATTTAATGGGAATTAATAAAGAAGAACTTATCGACTACCCCAATCTAAATATTTGCGGTGTAGCAACCTTTTTAGTTGACGCCGAAGAAAGTAAAATTCAATTATTTATATAAATTTTTAAAATAAAAGTTATGACACAAGACGAATTACAAGCTTTAACTGTAAATAAATCAGTTGATGCACGAGGAACAGCTTGCCCCGGACCCTTATTAGAAGCGAAAAAAGCTATTGGAACCATTGGTTCCGGTGAAATTATGGAAGTTCTTTCAGCCGATGAAGGTACAAAAAGAGATATTCCAAAATGGGCTAATAAAAAAGGCCATGAATATCTCGGCACTGTAGAAGAATCCGGATTTTTTAAAATTTATTTGAAAAAGGGGTAATAAAAATGGATAATAAAAAATCTGCTCCAAAAATTTTAGTGTTTTCAACAGAGAAGATTTCAGATCCCGCTATTGATTTAGCGGGACTTCTGAAAAAACATTATCCACCAACTGTTTATACAATAAATGTTCCTTGTTCAAGTGCTATAAAGACAAAATGGATATTACGCGCATTTGACAAAGGTTTTGACGGAGTTTTTATTGCAGCAGATGGAACCGATTGTTCATTTAGCGAAACCTGTACTCTTAGAACAGGTGAATTAGTTAAACAAACACACTTAATAATGAAAGAAAAAGGGATTGATCCTGCCAAATTAAAAATGGCTGCAATATGCTCAGTTTGTTCCGATCCTTTTGTTAAGCACATGAAAAATTTTATTTCGGCTCTGTCAAACTAAAATTTTCAAAATATTTGAATGAGCAAAAAATTTATCATTAATAAATATGTCAAACCATTATGACAAAATCAAATGAATATGATGCCCTTGTGATAGGTGGAGGTATTGCCGGTGAAGAAGCAGCATTAAACCTTGCTAATATCGGCTACAAAATTTTACTTGTAGAAAAAGATCTTTCGATAGGCGGGAAAATGATTCACCTCAGCAAAGTTTTTCCAACTCTCGATTGTGGTGCTTGTATCACAACACCAAAAGTTTCGGAAACGGCAAGGCATCCAAATATCTCAATTTTTACTAATAGTGTAATTGAGGACATTGAGAAACATTATGAAAATGACTTCTCGGCAAAACTTGTTGAAAAACCAAGGTATGTTACTGAAGATTGTACCGGATGTCAAATTTGTGAAGAAAAATGCCCTGTGGTGGTTGAAGATCAATATCAGTGGGATTTGGTTGGAAGAAAAGCAATTTATGTTCCATTCAGTATTGCCAATCCGCGAATAGCAGCAATAGATATTGAAAATTGCAGTCTATGTGGATTATGTGAAAAAGTTTGCCCCGCCTTTGCAATTGACTTTTCACAAGAAGAAAAAATTCACGAAGTAAATTTTAAAACTGTAATCATTGCAACAGGTTTTGAACTTTTCGACCCTACTCTTATTCCGCGTTACGGTTATGGAAGGTTTAAGAATGTTGTAACTGCTATGCAAATGGAGAGGCAACTGGTCCCGACAAGGCCGTTCAATAATGTTCTTCGCCCAAAAGACGGTAAAATGCCCGACAACATCGCTTATGTTTTATGTACAGGGTCTCGTGATGAAACCGTTGGAACTCCAATTTGTTCCCAAGTTTGTTGTATGTATTCAACCAAACAGGCACAATTACTTATGGGTGCACTACCAATGGCCGATGTAACAATTTATTATTTGCACATCAGAGCATTTGGAAAAGGATTTTGCGAATTTTATCAGCAAGCACAAGGGATGGGGGTAGAATTTATTAAAGGAAAAGTAGGATTGATAAAAGAAAAAGAAAACGGCAATTTACTTTTAAGATACGAAGATATTCAGGAAGGAATTGTGAAAGAAGCCGAGCATGACCTTGTTGTTCTTTCGGTTGGAATTTTACCAAATACCGATTTTTCAACAATGTTTAAAAATGTTAAGATTGAACAAGATGATTTTGAATATGTAAATCAAGTTGATGAATTGTCAAGTCCCGCAAAAACAAATATTAACGGTGTTTTTGTTGCAGGTACCTCATCAGGGCCAATGGATATTCCCGATTCAATATTATCAGCAGGTGCTGCTTCAGCCGAAGCCGCAGGCTATTTGAAAGGAGGTAAAAAATGAAAAACAGAATAGGTGTATATATTTGTCATTGCGGCTCAAATATTTCTGATTACGTTGACGTTGAAAAAGTAAAAGAAATTGCAGGAAAAGAAGATAGTGTTGTTCTTTCAAAAACAACAATGTTTGCTTGCTCCGATTCGGTTCAAAAGGAAATAATTGATGATATTAAGGAACAAAAGCTTGATGCAATCGTAGTCGCTTCATGTTCACCCAAACTCCATTTGTTTACTTTCAGAAATGTTGCTCAAAGAGCCGGATTAAATCCTTACAATTATATTCAAGTAAATGTCAGGGAGCAATGTTCGTGGGCACATTCCGATAATCCTCCAAAAGCAACTGAAAAGGCAATAAAACTTGTGAAAGCAGGTATTGAAAAAGCCAAACATTCACAGCCGTTAACCCCAATTTCAATTCCTTCAAATAATGCTGTTCTCGTTGTTGGTGCGGGAATTGCCGGAATGCGTGCAGCTATAGAACTTGCCGAAATGGGTACAGAAGTTTTCTTGATTGAAAGAGAATATTTTGTCGGCGGAAGAGCTTCGCAATGGAACGAATTGTTTAGCACAAATGAAACCGGCAGAGAAGTGGTTTCCAGACTTTATAATAAAATAATTAAAACTAATAATATCACGCTTTTTACCGGCGCTGATATAGATTCAAAATCGGGAGGTGTAGGGAATTTCGATATAAAAATTAAAATAAAGCCCAGGCACATAAAACCAAATTGTAAATTAGATTTGGAAAATTTCAAGAAAGCTGTTGAAGCCTGCCCCGTTGATTTTGATGACCCTTTTAATTTCAATTTAACAAAACAAAAAGCAATTTATAAAAATTATCCGAGTGAATTCCCTGAAATACCGGCAATCGATTTTGATCATTGCACAAAATGTGGCAAATGTGTAAAAATTTGTTCCGAAATTGACCTTGATCAAAAAGAAGAAATTATAAATGTAAACGTTGGAGCTATTTTGTTAACAACGGGATCAAGTCCTTATGAACCCGAAATAAGTGAATTTGGCTATAAAGAAATTGATAATGTAATTACTCTTCAACAATTAAAACGCTTGATCGAATTGAGAGAAGGTGAATTAATTTATCAAGGGAAGAAAATAAAAAATGTTGCTTTTATCTATTGCGTTGGTAGTCGCCAAGTTCTTGGTGAAAACAAATATTGTTCACGATATTGTTGCACATCGGCAATTCATACGGCAATAATGTTAAAAGAAAAATACAAAGGAATTAACAACTTCCATTTTACAAGGGGAGTGAGAACTTACGGAAAACAAGAAATTTTGTATAATAAATCATCAAAACAAGGTGATATATTTTTACAATCTTTTGCTGATTCACCCGCTGAAGTTTATAACGAAAAAGGACAAACTTTCGTAAAAATAAAAGATGTATTAACTACCGATAAGCAATTGGAAGTCAAAGCCGATCTTGTTGTTCTCGTTACAGGTATGGTGCCGCGTGAAAATAATTCGATAAATAATATTTTGAAAGTACCGATAGGAAGAGATAAATTTTATAATGAAATTCATCCTAAACTAAGGCCTGTTGAAACAGTAATTGACGGAGTACTTATTGCCGGATCATGTCAAGCTCCGTTAAATATCACCGAATCCGTTAAATCGTCTTTATCTGCGGCTGCAAAAGTAAATTCTTTAATAAGTAAAGGCGAAATCGAATTAGAACCCACACTTGCTCAAATTGATAAACTCCTTTGTGAATGGTGTGATAAATGTACTTCAGTATGTCCCTATAGTGCAATTGAGAAAAAAGAAGTTAATGGGAAAGTTATTGCAGAAGTCAATGAAGCAAATTGCAAAGGCTGTGGTATTTGCTTACCCGTATGCCCTACAAATGCAATTCAATTGATTGGATATACCGATGTTGAAATTGAAAGCATGATAGATGCATTAATTGATTAATTATTTATTAAATCGTAAATTAAAATTTATCCGATGAAAAAGACAATTGATGTTATGAAAGAAAAACGCAAGGTTTCGGAAAGCGTTAGGAACAGTATTAAATCCTTTAATAAAATAAAAAAACTAATATTAAAATCACTTGAATCAGAGGAAAAAACTATACCTGAATTGGCTAAAGAAACCAATACCGATATTGAAACTATTACTTATCATTTGATGACTTTATTAAAATATGGCTTTATTGAAGCCGGAGACATGGACGACGATGATGAATATTATTATTATAAATTAAAGAACAAGAAATAAAATGGCACAGATAAATCCTGATTTTGCAAAAGAATTAAAAGAATACGGAGCACTCGATTTTAATGCTTGCTATAATTGCGGTAATTGTACGGCTGTTTGTTCCTTGTCTGATAAAGATAATTCGTTTCCGCGAAAAATGATACGCTTAAGTGTGTTAGGATTAGAAGACGAATTACAAACTTCTCTTGATCCATGGTTATGTTATTATTGTGGTGAATGCAGCGAAACATGCCCGCAAAATACCGATCCGGGTGAATTAATGATGTCATTAAGACGATACCTTACTTCAAAATATGATTGGACTGGATTGGCAGGAAAATTATATACTTCAAAAGTTTGGGAGTTTGGTTCAATTATTTTCCTTGCTGCCGTAATCCTTGTACTATTCATATTTTTTCATGGCCCGATGACAACCGAACTTACTGCCGAAGGTGGTGTAAAATTAAACACTTTTGCACCTTGGAAGCAAGTTGAAATAGGTGACTGGATAATGGCAGGCCTATTATCATTCTTTTTATTAAGCAATATTTTCAATATGTATCTGAAAATTATTGGAAGACGAAAAGAAATTAAAATTCCATTGAAATTATATTTTAAAGAATTCTGGAAAGTTATTTTACATTTTGCAACTCAACTCCAATTCTCAAAATGTAACACTCAAATCAGTAATAAAAAATTTGAACTCAGTACTTACTGGATAATACACTTATTTTTAATGACAAGCTATGTGATTATGTTTATTTTAATAGTTGTTTTCTTAGGTTGGTTTCAAACTGATAATATTTACGCTTGGTGGCATCCTCAACGACTTTTAGGTTATTACGCAACTATAGGTTTAACCGTAGGCGTAATTTACTTTTTTATCTCACGATTAAAAAAGAGCCAGGAAAAAACCAAGCATACGCATGTTACCGACTGGACTTTTCTTGTATTATTATTTTTATCTACAATTACAGGAATATTAGTTCATATTTTCAGAATTTACGGAATGCCATATCCAACTTATTATATGTATGTATTTCATTTAATGGTGCTTTTCCCAATGCTAATGATAGAAGTTCCATTTTCAAAATGGTCGCATCTTGCTTACAGGCCATTTGCAATTTATTTCAATAATGTAATTAGTGCGGCAAAAAAGATAAAGAAATAAATTTATTTAGAAAACCATTTTATATGCAGGCTTTCTAAAACTAATACCTTATTTTTGTAAAATTATCAAAGCATAAACATCTGAAATAATCAGATGTTTATGCTTGTATTTATGGTATATGATTTTATTTAACAATTGTTTATGAATTACAAAAAAGATAAACGCATAATCCTAAGTCTTGATGCAGGTGGAACAAACTTCGTTTTTAATGCAATACGTGGTGGGGAGGAATTATTGAAACCAATAATATTATCTGCGAAAGGAGATAATCTGGAAAACATTTTAAAAACAATAATTAAAGGATTTGAAGAAGCACAAAAGCAAATATCCGAAAATATTTCAGCTATTAGTTTCTGCTTTCCCGGCCCTGCCGATTACGAAAAAGGAATAATCGGCGATTTACAGAATCTTCCCACATTTCGAGGAGGTGTTGCATTAAAAGCAATGCTCGAAAATCATTTTCATATTCCGGTTTTCATAAATAATGATGGCGATCTTTTTGCCTATGGTGAAGCAATTGCGGGTTTTCTTCCTCAAATTAATTCACTGCTCAAAGAAAATGGAAATGAAAAGCAATATAAAAATTTGCTTGGCGTCACTTTTGGGACCGGATTCGGAGGAGGAATTGTTATTAATCGACAACTTTTTATTGGAGATAATTCGGCAATGGGTGAAATAAATAGAATCAGCAATAATTTCTATCCTCAAACAAGCTCAGAAGATAGCTTGAGTATAAGAGCTATTATGCGAGTTTTCGCCAAAGAATCAAAAATTGATATTAAAGATTGCCCTTCGCCAAAAGAAATATTTGAAATTGGAGAAAAAAAAATAAAAGGAAACAGACTTGCTGCTATAAAGGCTTTTGATGAATTTGCATTGGTAGCCGGAAATATCTTGGCCGATGCCGCAACCTTATTAGATAGCCTGATCGTGATTGGTGGAGGTCTTTCGGGAGCTTATCCCCTATTTCTTCAAAAGGCAGTTAACGAAATGAATAAAGAATACACAACCCTTGAAGGCTATACAATTCCACGACTCGAGATCATAGCATTTAACCTTGAAAACGAACAAGGCCTGAGTGAATTCATGAAAGATAATTCCCGCAAAATAAAAGTTCCATTCAGCGACAAAACAATTAATTATGACCCTGTAAAAAGTATAGGTGTAGGAATTTCACGACTCGGAACATCAAAAGCCGTATCGGTAGGTGCATATTGTTTTGCACTTAGTCAACTTGATGGGTAAGAAATAATTATTTTATACCAAAAAACAGAAATCACTTTTCAATTCCATTAAGGAATTTTATTTGTTTTAATATAAGGTACTCGTTACAACCTGACAATAGCTGAAAAATAGAATTAACTTTTATTAATTTAATTTACTAATTTTGTATCTTTGAATTATTATGAAATCCAAACAGGATCATATTACATACTGGATTGAACAAGCTGATGACGATTGGGAAGCTGTTGAAACCCTATATGCCGGAAAGAAATATTTGCAATCCCTGTTTTTCACCCACCTTGTCATTGAGAAAATCTGTAAATCTTTATGGATTAAATACAATGATGGAAATATTCCTCCAAGGACACATAACCTTATTTATATTTTATCTGAAACAGAAATAGAATTATCTGAAACAGAAAGCGAGTTTTTATTAAATCTGAATAGATTCCAGTTGGAAGGTAGGTATCCTGATTATATGACCAAAATGTATAAAATTTGTAATAAAGACTTTACGAAAACAATGATTGATAAAGCAAAAAACTTGAAGATATGCTTACTGAAGAATTTGCAATAAAAACAGCACGGTTATTTGTTGAAGATTGTAAAAAAGAAGGATTGGATTTTTACAGAGTGTTGTTGTTTGGTTCTGTGGTGAAAGATAAGATTCATGAGTGGTCGGATATTGATCTGTTGTTGATATCCGATCAGTTTAATGAAAACATTTTTGATAATTTAAAATTATATTCTAAAGTCAACATTAAATATCCCTTAATTGAAACACACCCATATTCAAAAGCATACTACCTAAAGGGAGATGAATTTATCAATCAAATAAGTAAAAATGGCATTATAATTACTTGAAACTATTATTCTTCCGAAGGGATGCAATCCTTCTGAAACGAACTCCTTATAATCCTTGAATGTTGAGTGTTTTTACAAAATTCTCAATCCGAGAAAAAATAATCAAGAAACAAGAATAAAACAGAAAATGATAACTTCATTATTATCATTGATTCATTTATGAATTTCAAGCTTTGGTAAATCCTTTCATCGATTTCCCTAACACATAAGTCTCGCTAATTGCTCTATCATCGCCGAGGATCATCAAAGCGAAGAGTTTTTCTTCAAGAGTCTTTGCCGTTCTAATCCGGTATTCAAGCAAAGGAGTGCAATTTAAATTTATAATATTAAAATCAGCTTCTTTACCTATTGAAAAATTACCGATTTTATCGCTAAGCGAAAGTGCTTTAGCTCCTCCGAGAGTCATTAAATAATATGATTTTAAAGGAGGCAATTTTTCACCTTGAAGTGCAGCAACCTTGTAAGCTTCATCAGCAGTTCTGAGCATTGAAAAACTTGTACCGGCACCGACATCACTACCTAAAGCCATTCTCAAATTAAATTCATTTGCTTTTTTGAAATCAAATAATCCGCTTCCGAGAAAAAGGTTTGAAGTCGGGCAATGCACAACAACCGAATTAGTTTCTCGTATCCTTTGATATTCATTGTCTGTTAAGTGTATTGAATGAGCAAAAAGTGAACGATCGCCTAATAAATCAAAATGATCATAAACTTCGAGATAGGATTTACTCCATGGAAACAATTTTTTTACATATTCTATTTCTTTTTTGTTTTCCGCCAAATGAGTTTGAACATAAACTCCCGGAAATTCTTTTTTCAATAATGATGCAACATTTAATTGTTCCTCGGAAGAAGTGGGTGCAAAACGCGGAGTAACTGCGTAGGACAACCTTCTCTTTCCATGCCATTTTTCTATCAACTGTCTTGATTCTGAATAAGCTGTTTCGGGAGTATCAAAATCGGCCTCTACCGAGTTTCTGTTCATCATGGTTTTACCGGCAATCAAACGCATATTATATTCAAAGCCTATTTCGAACAATACTTCGGTAGAAACTGCATGAACAGACGGGAATATTGCTGCTGTTGTGGTTCCGTTTCTTAAAAGTTCGTTAACGAAAAATCTTGTGGCTTTTTCGGCATAATTCCTATCCTTAAATTTTTTTTCTGTCGGAAAAATATACCCGTTTAACCAATCAAGAAGTTGTTCACCATAGGATGCAATTGATTCGGTTTGCACCGAATGAATGTGAGCATCAACAAATCCCGGAACAATCAACGAATCCCGATAATCTATTACCTCCGTTCCTTTTGGCAAAGTTTTAATAATTTCATTTGAAGTACCGATTGATTTAATCAAACCATCCTCAACTACTATCATTCCGTTTTCAATATACTGATTCTTAGAATTGCAATTCTCAGCATCAGCATCATCCAAAAAATGAAATATGTCTCCTTTATATGCTTTTATTTCTTGCATTTAAAATTCAAATTGTATAATGCGTTTAGCATAACGCAAATATCTGAATAATATTTGGTTTTGCAAAAATTCTTAATATTCCTTAAATCAGCAAGGATTTTAATTCTTCTAAACAAATGAGTTAATTAAAAAAAATAAAAAACCTGCAAGACTTATTGAAATAATTCTTACAGGTTTTTACTGAATTAAAAATTAGGCTTTAAATATTTTTATTATTCAATAATAATTTTTTGAGTAGTAATTCCTTTTTCAGTTTCAATTTGGATGAAATAAATTCCTGCATCATAAGTTGATGTATTAATTGTAACATCCATACCGCTAACATTGACATTATCAATGGTCTGTCCGAGATAGTTCATTACTTTAACATTTGAAACCTTATAATTAGAATTGATATTTAGAATATCTGTTGCCGGGTTTGGATAAACAAATAATTCTTCAATAATTGTTGCACCCTTTGATATTTTAACAACACTAAATTCACCGTCATTTTCGGGATAAACATTAGATACATAAGAGTTGTAAACTGATTCCATTTCGAATTCTGTTGTAATAACATTGTCATTAGACCAAACTTTCAATAAAATCGATTCACCGGCGACATATCCTTGACCGTTAGCTAATTCGCTGAATATTGCGAGATCATTATCAAAAACGTTGTTTGAAATGACGGTCATTGAGCCGAGAATTTTATTTCCGTTATAAGCTGCAACTTCATCACCAATTTCTAAGCCGACAACATATATTGTATAAACAGCTTCTGAAGCATTACCACCTTCAAAAATTAAATGAGAAGGTAATACTTGAGCTAAGCTGCTTGATTTTCCGTCGGTAGGATAAACCAATTCAGCGTCAGCTGCCATTTTAATTAGATAACCTTCGGTTGGGATACAATTACCAATACCATTTACCCAATTAGGGCCAATTTTTCTTAACATAGCACCAGTTGAGTTTCTAACATAAAGAAGATCATCACCAATAATAGTTGCAAAAGCATCAGTGGCACTTATTTCTGTTTCCGGTAAATAGCTTACGAATTGGAATCCTGCAAAAAGTGAAATTGGGGTATTTGACGGAATTATTGAACCTGCAAGGGTAAATTCACCAATTGCACTTGTTTTAATTAAGTAACCTTCAGTACCAACCCAGTCGCCAATACCGTTCACCCAGTTAGGCCCGATTTTACGTAACATTGCACCTGTTGAATTTCTTACATATTGAAGATCGTCATTCATGATTTCAGCAACAACGTCAGTCATATCAGGACTATCAGGGCAAATATGGCTTGATACAAATTGGAATCCCGGAGCAATAGGAATAGTTTGATTGTCTGATACTATTGGGAAATCTTCACTTGTAATCACGAAATCTTGAATATATTTATATTGAACCTCAGCTGCAGGATCATTTATATCCATTTCTTGATAAACAAAAGGAATTTCCCAGTTATTACCATTATCGAATACAAAATAAGATTGAGTTGCCATATATGCGCTCATCCATGCAGCAGTTAAAGTTGTAACGTTCCAAAGTTTATAATTACCATCTTCTTCTGTATAAACGTCATGATCAACATCATAACCAACACAGAAAATATCAGGATAAATATTATCAATAGCATCTGGTTGATCTGTGTCTATCCATGAGAAGAAAAGTTTTTTACCATCAGGTGTAATTGAAATTTGAGGTCGGTTATCTTCACTGATACCGTCAGCACCACCAAATTCACCCCTAAAAGTATGAGGAGTATAAAGAGTATCACACATCCATGTTTCATCATCATTTGAATAAATATGTAGCATTGCTATCCAACCATTACAGGGTTCGCCTGTTGCAGAGGTATAAATTGACCATGCCTGGCTACCGATACCAACTGTTGTCAGAATGTGAGGATTACCATAAGCATCAACAGCAAAGTCCATATCAAAAGCAGTAGTATAAGGAATTTCATCACGAGCCGGAATTGGAGGTTCGTAAATTTGTGCAAGTGTTTCGTCACTCATGTAATTAAGAACAGCTTCCAAACCGTCAGGACCGCCTATTTGTATATTGATTGGTTCTTCGTCCCATGATTCCCCACCATCAGTTGTTTTAAATAAAATAGGATAATAACACCCATAAGATTCTTCGGTGTTTTCACCATTATTAGATAATATTGCATAATAACCGATTTGTCCATCGGGTGCAAAAGCAATTTTTTGACTCGGAACCGTACAATCAATAGGGTCGTTAGTCATAGAAACAGGAAATAATTCCTGAGTATATTCATAATCATTAATTTCTGTATTAAATACACCTCTTGTAATAAGCATTTCTCCGGTATAATTAACATACAATGCATCAATTAAACAAGGTTCAATTACAAAAGTATTTCCATTAGGAGTGATATGGAAAGCATCCGGAATATTTTGATAAATACCATCACCTATACGAGATGGTTGATTTGTTTGTGTTGGGTCAGGAGGAATTGTAGTTAAGAAATTTCCACCCCATGCATATCCACCCCAAGTATCACCATTTGTTTGATCGAGAGTACAAACAAAATATGTATAAAATGCTTGTGAAGGGTCGGTGTTTCCTTCGGGATTATAAATTAATCCTTGAGGGTAACGTGCATTATCAAGAACTGTTGGTGCTTCATATACCTGATTATTAACCAACCATGTATCTCCACCATCAGTTGAGAGATCGTAAGCAATAAAGCCTGATCCCGGTCCCCCCGGTGGATTTAACATTCTATGTGTAAATGATATACTATTGATATCGTTTTCCACCCATACACAAGTACGTCCACCATCATATAAGCCATAAGCATTGGCGGCAGCACCAATATCAATTACAGAAACATCATCATTTCCGTTATTTGAATTATTTGCCGGTTTTAAATAAGGTAGAACAGAAGATTGATCCGATACCTTATCAGTATTAATTGTAATTGATTTGGCTTCTTTCAGATTGTTTTTTACCTGAAATTTTGTTTGAGCCATGGAGAATAATCCAAAGCTCAATAACAATGTTAAAATTAAAATTTTTTTCATGTTTTTGTTCTTTTCATTATTAAAATATGTTATTTATTTTGTGATTCAATATTACTAAAAATTTCAATATAAAAGGATTTTTAAATGTTTTTTAAAAAATACGGCAATTGCTTTTATTACAATATTTTCTACTATAGCAAAAACATTTTATTAAATCAACAAAAAGGAATCAGGCAGTCTTTGTATATTTGCATCGAAATATTACATAAACCTAAGTCGTTATTGATTATAGATTGTGAAGAAAATATATGTTTTAGTTATTAAGTCATATTTGGGTCCTTTAATAATGACTTTTTTTATTGCATTGTTCATTTTGGTAATGCAATTTTTATGGAAATATATTGATGATTTAGTTGGAAAAGGACTTGAGTGGCACACCGTTACAGAGTTGATGTTTTATGCTGCCTCAACTTTTGTTCCTCTTGCCTTACCGTTAGCTATTTTACTTTCATCATTAATGACCTTTGGAAATTTGGGTGAACATTATGAACTAATTGCAATGAAAGCAGCCGGTATTTCATTGAAGAAAATAATGATGCCCTTAATTATTTTATCATTTTTGATCAGTATTTTGGCTTTATATTTTTCAAATAATATTTTACCAAAAGCAAATTTGAAGTTTCGTACATTACTTTATGATATAAGAAAACATAAATTAGCCTTTAATATTAAAGAAGGTGTTTTTTATAATGGGCTTGATGACTATGTAATTAGAGTTGGGAAAAAGGATAAAGACGGCTCAACATTATACGATGTGTTGATTTACGATCATACAGATAGAAAAGGAAATATCAACGTAACTGCCGCCAAAACCGGAAAAATGGAATCGACTCCAGATAACAAATTCCTTATTTTTACACTTTACGACGGATGCAATTATTCTGAAAAGTTTGATAAAAAAGGCCATAGAATTACCAGGCCTTTTCAACGAACAAGTTTTGACGAAGAAACGAGGAGTTTTGATTTATCGGAATTTAACATGTCACGTTCGGACGAAAGCTTGTTTAAAGAACATTATATGATGTTAAATCTAAAACAGCTTGATTACGGAATTGACTCTTTACAAAGATTAAGACAACATAAAAAGAAAATTTTTAACACTAATTTTGACCGTAATTATCATTTTTATTCAAAAATTGATACAAATGACTTAAATTATGTTGATACCACAAAAAAAGTTAATACTAACTTTATTAAGAATTTTAAACCTGAAATTCAGGAGTCTATCATTGAAACTGCAATTTCATCAGTTGACAGAATAAAGACCAGTATTTCTTATCAAATTAAAGATATTAAAGCTAAAGAAGAATACATTATAAAACATAAGGTAGCCTGGAACGAGAAATTTACACTTTCGATAGCTTGTTTTATTTTGTTTTTTATTGGGGCACCGCTTGGAGCAATCATCCGAAAAGGCGGTTTGGGGCTTCCTGTTGTAATTTCAGTTTTCTTTTTTGTAATTTTTCATATTACTTCAATTATTGGGAAAAAATATTCCGAATCAGGCATATGGGAACCATATCTTGGTATGTGGTTCGCCTCGGCAATTTTGCTTCCTATTGGTATTTTTCTCACTTATAAAGCAACTACCGACTCTCCTTTATTAGATTCTGATGCATGGAGAAAAGTGTTTATTAAAATCTTCAGAAAAACGTAAACCCTAATTTTATGAATATTCTATTGATTTGTAATAAATCACCATATCCTCCAAAAGAAGGAGGCCCAATTGCAATGAATACAATTGTCGAGGGATTAACTGACTCTGGCCATAAAATAAAAGTTCTTGCCGTTAATTCTTTTAAATATTCTGTCGATATTAATTCCATTCCTGATGATTATAAGAAAAAAACACAAATCGAAGGCATTTTTCTTGATTTGAAAATAAACCCTTTAGATGCTTTATTAAATCTTTTTACTACTAACTCCTATCATGTTCAAAGATTTATTTCAAAAGAATTTGAAGAAAAAATTATTGAAATTCTGAGTAAGAACAAATACGATATAATTCAATTGGAAACTCTTTACGTTACTCCATATATTGAAACAATTCGTAAACATTCAAATGCGAAAATTGTTTTGCGCGCTCATAATATTGAGCATTTGATCTGGGACAGAATTACTCAAACAACAAAAAACCCAATTAAAAAATTTTATTTATCGCATCTAAGCAAAACTCTTAAAAAATATGAACTTGAGGCTTTAGATAAATTTGATGGTATAGCAGCAATTACCAAAACCGATGCCGATTTTTTTAAAAAAACAGGAACAAAAACACCCATTGTCGATATTCCTTTTGGAATTAATCTGAATAAATTTCCATTGTCGGATGTTGAATATGAATTTCCTTCTTTATTTCACATAGGTTCGATGAACTGGATGCCAAACGAGGAGGGAATTGATTGGTTTCTAAAAAAAGTATGGGATTTGATAAATAAAAAAATGCCTGATTTGAAATTTTATCTTGCGGGAAGAGAAATGCCCGATTGGCTGATAAACAACAAAAAAACCAATGTTGAAGTCGTCGGTGAAGTGGAAAGTGCTCAGGATTTTATTAATTCAAAAGCTATTATGATAGTACCTTTGTTTTCGGGTAGCGGAATTCGAATAAAAATTATAGAGGGAATGGCACTTGCCAAGACAATAATATCAACTAAATTAGGAGCCGAAGGAATTCATTATGAGGATAATAAAAATATCTTGATCGCTAATACACCGGAAGAATTTGTCAATCAAATAGAAAAATGTATAAAATCAAAAGAATTATGCGAAACCATTGGCGTGAATGCACGAAAATTAATTGAAGAAGAATATGACAATAAAAAAATAATACAAAAGTTGGTGAATTTTTATGAAAAAATTATTTGATTTTCTTAATGCTGTTATTAAGTTTATAAACATTTATTAAACATATATTGCCTCGCTGTATGAAAATATTTGTGATACTTCCCAGAATTCCATTCCCTTTAGAAAAAGGGGATAAATTGCGTGCTTTTCATCAAATCAGATGTTTATCAAAAAATAATGAAATAATTCTTTGTGCTATTAATGATACGAAAATTCATAAAGATGCAAGAAAAACCTTACAAAAATATTGTAAATCAATAAATTTCTTTTCAATTTCTAAGTTTTCTATAATTTTTAATGTATTAAAAGCTTTTTTGTTAGGAAAACCTTTTCAGGTGGGATATTTTTATAATTCAAAAGCAAGTAAAGCTATTAACAAACTCATTGAAAAACATAAACCCGATCATATTTATTGTCAATTGATTAGGGTGGCTGAATATGTTAAAGATCAAAATATTTCAAAAACTTTAGATTATCAGGATGTATTTTCAAAAGGGATTGAAAGGCGCATACACTCAGCTCCGTTTTATTTAAAGCCATTTTTTAGGGTTGAATATAATCGTGTTTTGTCCTACGAAAGAAAGGTTTTTGATTTATTTGATAATAAAACAATTATATCAATTCCTGATCGTGAGTTAATCTCGCATCCCGAAAAAAATAAAATCCAAATAATTATTAATGGGGTTGACACAGAGTTTTTTCATCCTATTGAAATGAAAAAAGAATATGACCTTGTTTTTACGGGAAATATGGCTTATCCACCAAATGTAAAAGCTGCAACTTTAATTGCAAACCAAATACTTCCGGTGGTTCACAAAACAATGCCTGATGTAAATTTATTGCTCGCCGGAGCAACTCCCGATAAAAGTGTTATTGCTCTTGATTCAGAGAAAGTAAAGGTTGCCGGATGGGTCGATGATATGCGTGAAAGCTATGCAAAAGCTAAAATTTTTATTGCCCCGATGCAAATTGGAATTGGATTACAAAATAAATTACTTGAAGCAATGGCAATGCGATTACCTTCAATAACTTCTCAACTTGCAAATAATGCGTTGGGAGCTAAGTCAGGAAAAGAAATTTTAATAGGCTTATCACCCGATGAATACGCTTCACACATAATTGATTTGTTAAAAAATAGTGAGAAAGCTGAAAAATTAGCCGAAAACGGCAATAAATATATAATTAATAATTATAATTGGGAAAGTGCAACAGCCAAACTTGAGGGATTGATGATTGGAAGTTCTGTGCCATTGGAAAAAATGAAACTGACCTCAAAAATCGAACGTAAGAAATTTTAATTATTAAAAAAGTGAGTATCTTTGTAATATGATAGAAAATAAAAATACATATACAATTACAGAAGAAATTTCAATAGTTGCTGAAACTTCTAAAAATAGATACGGTCAATATTTTACACCTGAAATCATTGCCAATTTTATGGTAAATCTTGCAAATATCAATAGCAATTCAGATATTTTGGAATCTTCAAGTGGAAAAGGAATTTTTTTAGAATTACTAACAAGAAAAGAATATAATAATTTATATGCTTACGAATTAGACATCACTTTAATACCAAATAAGTTTAAAGAAATCGTAAAAAATGAAAGTTTTGTTAGTGCAAAAATTGATAAAAAATTTGATTTAATTATTGGTAATCCACCATATATACGTTGGAAAAATCTTGAAACAGAACTCAAACAAGAACTTGCTACTAATCATCTGTGGAATAAGCATTTTAACAGTCTATGTGATTATTCATATATTTTTATTCTCAAATCAATAGAGCATCTAAAAGAAAACGGGGAACTCATTTTCATTACACCTGAATATTGGTTAAATACTACTCATTCACAAACATTAAGAAACTATATGTTGCAAAATGGATATTTTGAAGAAATATATCATTTTAATGAAACACCTATTTTTGACAATGTAACAGTTTCTATTATTATTTTCAAATTTATAAAATCAAAAAATAAGAAACCGTTTTTAAGTTTAACAAAATATTACTCCAACAAAAAATTAACATCATCAATTTTACAAGATCTTCAAAAGAAAAAAGAAACTGAATTTGCAGAATATATTGAAATTTCGCAATTTAAGGAAAATGAAAATTGGTTACTTACCTCAAATGATATAAAAAAAGAAATGTTGTATTTTGAAAACAAATGTAAAGTTAATGGAGGATCAGAACAAACACTTTTTTCAACGGAAGTAAAACATGTAACTATTGGAGATATATGTGATATTGGAAATGGTTTGGTGAGTGGTTTAGATAAAGCATTTCAACTGAATGGAGAAGTGCTTACTGAAAAAGAAAAAGAATATCAATTAAATGTTATAAAAGCAAAAGATTTAAAACCTTTTTATTATGAAAATATAACGAATTATATTTATCTCAACGAAATTGAAGAAGAACAAGAATTAATAAATAAATTTCCTAATTATTATAACAAATTATTTAGTTTTAAAGATAAGTTAGAAAAAAGATACCAATACAACAAGCAAATACCTTATTGGAAGTGGGTGTTTTTAAGAAATCTCAACCTTTTTAAAAGTGAAAAAGAACGGATATTTGTTCCTTGTAAAGAAAGAATTTCAAACAAAAATTATTTTCGTTTTGCTTTTGCACGAACTAATCTTTTTCCAACACAAGACGTAACAGCAATATTTAAAAAAGTTAACACAAAAGAAAGTATATTTTATATTTTATCCTTTTTAAATAATTACCGAGTTTTTCAGTGGTTATTACATAATGGAATTGTAAAAGGAAATATAGTAGAGTTTTCAGAACGTCCTATTGCAAGTATTCCATTTAGAAAAATAGATTGGAATAATAAAAATGAAATAGAAATTCACGACAAAATTGTTGAATATACGAAAGAATATATTCAAACAAAATCTGATGAATTATTGAAGCAAATTGATAAACTTTTTAACAAATTAGTTGGAATAATAATATGAAAATAGACTATAATGAAATTATATATAAGTTAAAAGGAACAAAAGTTCCAAAACCTGTTTCAGGCACATTGTCAGGGCATGCAGCAGGCGAACCATGTGATAAACACGTAACCACTTTATTGAAAAATAAATATGCAGATAAAGTGTTCAGACAATATGAATATCTAAATTATTTGTTTACTAAAAACCCTGATAATATTGGAGTTGAAGCAAGAAATGCTTTGTTTAATTCACCAACATTAGTGTTTCTATTAAGTCGTGGTAAAAATGCAACGGATAAATGGAGTATAGATAGTCCTTTTGAAGAAAAGCAGAATGATACCGCAGATATTCTTGCCGTAGATAATGGATTTTATGAAATCATAGATATAAAAACCAGAAATATATCAAAAACAACCCAACCTCCAAACATAATATCTGCATATAAATTAGCACAAACTTGTGCTAAAATAATTGATAATAAAGAATATGATACATTTGATATTAACTATATTGAAATTGATTGGGAATTAGAAGGAAATGAATTAGTTTGTAAAGATGCTCACCATAGAAAATTATTTAAAGCAAACCCTTCTGATCTATATATAAATTGGGCTGCCGCAATGCAGATACAATTTCACGTTGTAAATTTAGACCAAAGTTTTACAGGAAGTAAAGAAAAATGGGCAAGAGAATATTTAAAACATTTCGTTGAACAAGCTAAAAAACGTTCAAAAGATTTGATTGAAAAATTTGTTAAACCATTTGAAAAATATATCAAGTAACGGTACAGAACAATGCATATACTTATTGGCGGTTAAAGTGCAGAAAATAAATATTTTGCAAACATCAAAGTTTGGTATTTGATATTAACTTTTTTGTCTGTAATTCTGTCACTACACTTATACTTACTTAACGATAAGGGAAATAAGGGAAATGAACATAAAAATAAGAATAAACCAATAAGCATAAAACATATTTAATGATAAAGATCAACGAAGAATTAATTGAAATAACTTCTGCTAAAGCCAAGGCCACAAAACGTCTTAGGATGAATTATAATTTCCATAAAAATCCTTCGGCTACTTTACAACGAATGCTCAATGCTATCGAACCCGGCACTTATATACAACCTCATAAACACGAAAACCCTGACAAAGTTGAGGCATTTTTTGTGCTCAGGGGAAAAATTCTAGTGATTGAGTTTGATGATGAAGGAAATATTTCTGATCACATAATACTCGACCCGAAAAAAGGAAATTTTGGGGCGGAAATTGCTCCCCGAGTGTGGCATTCAATTATTAGCCTTGAAAAAAATAGTGTAGCCTACGAAGTTAAAGATGGCCCTTATGATGCAAAAATTGATAAACATTTTGCAACATGGGCGCCTGCGGAAGATGATCCTCAGTCATTGATTTATATTCAGGGAATTTTAGAGAAGTTAAAAATAAAAATATGATAATAATAAATCATTAATTTATTCCATATTTAATGGCTAAATTGTTATATGATTAAATGGCTATATAGTTAATTTTTCAACAATATAACAATATAGCCATTATGATTCTTTTCGGCTTATCTTAAACTTATTATAGTATAACTTTTCCTTTTATCCTTTATAAAACGGAAGTTTTACAATTTTTGCTTTTCGCAATTTGTCTCTTATTTTAATAAAAATTTCCGTATCAAGTTTTGTGAAACCTGATTTAACATATCCCATTCCGATTGCTTTTTTCATTGAAGGTGACATAGTTCCCGAAGTAACTTCGCCAATAGTATTTCCTTCGGAATCACAAATTTCATAGTGTTGCCTCGGAATCCCTTTATCAATCATTTCAAAAGCCTTCAATCGTTTGCTAACTCCATCTTCTTTTTGTTTTTGTATTGCTTCGCGATTAGTAAAATTATTACCGTCAACAAATTTCGTTATCCAACCCAAACCGGCTTCAATAGGAGATGTTTTATCGTCGATATCGTTCCCATAAAGGCAAAATCCCATTTCCAAACGAAGGGTATCGCGAGCTGCCAACCCAATGGGTTTTACACCGAACTCTCTACCTGCTTCAAAAACTGCTTCCCATATTTTTTTTGCATCTTTGTTTTCCATATAAATTTCAAACCCACCTGCACCAGTGTATCCTGTTGCTGAGATTAAAACATTTTTAACTCCTGCAATTTCAGCATATTTAAAAGTATAATATGAAATAGAAGAAAGATCGGTATCAGTAAGTTTTTGCATAAGCTCCAAGGCATTGGGCCCCTGAACAGCTAATTGAGAAGTTTCATCTGAGACATTGTATAATTCCGCACCAATGTCATTTTTACTATTAACCCATTCCCAATCTTTTTCAATATTTGACGCATTAACAACTAATAAATAAGTTTCATTATCGATGCAATAAACCAATAAATCATCAACAATTCCTCCTATTTCATTTGGAAAACATGTATATTGAATTTTGCCTTCTGTTAATTTTGCCACATCATTTGATGTAAGTTTTTGCACCAATTCAAAGGCTTTTTGACCTTTAACCCAAAATTCGCCCATATGTGAAACATCAAAAACTCCAACTTTTTTCCTAACTGTTTCGTGTTCAACGTTAATGCCTTCAAACTGAATTGGCATATTATATCCTGCAAAAGAGACGATTTTTGCACCCAAGGATTTATGAAAATCAATAAATGCTGTATTTTTCATGTTTTGATTATTTTATATGTATAAAATTAATTTATGTTCGACAAAATTATTAATTTGAATGGAACAAACACAATTCTTATCAATAAATATTTTTTGTGACATCTGGAAAATTAATCCGTTTATTTGATTTGACATTTTTTATAAAATTATAATAGGATCATTTTTTTTATTTTTCAATACTAAAAAGTGTAAACTAATAACTAAAGTTTTATTGATTTAATATTATGCGTGTAATTGTAAAATATAATATCATATTTTCAAGGTAAAATATTATTAATTATGTAGAAT
>JAEINX010000043.1 GCA_016342645.1 Bacteroidales bacterium
ATCGCCAAATAAAACATCAGCAATGGCGTTGCCACCTTGTTCTCCGGGATACCAAACATCTATTATTGCCGGTACTTCATTTTTCCATCGGTTCATAGTGATGGCACTTCCACCAACCAATACCACGACAACAGGTTTCCCGATGGCGGCAATTTTTTTTATAAGCTCCTCTTGATGCCCGGGTAAGGAAAGGTATGCCCTATCTCTAAACTCACCTTCTTCAATTCCAACTACAACAATTGCAACATCACTCTTTTTTGTAATATTTACGGCCTTTTGTATTTCTATTTTCCGGTTATTCTCAACACCCAAATTCCATACTAAATTAAGCCAGACATTACCAACGGTTTCATAAAATTCAACTTTTATGTCATAAGTTTTACCCTTTTTGAAGTAATATTTTTGAGTAATCAATTGAAATGTTTGTTTTTTCCAATTATCTATTATTAGTTTATTGTTAATATATAAACGATAGCCATCGTCTCCTTTTAAACCTATTTCAAACTCTCCGGTTTCCGAAGGAAGGAGTTTTCCTGTCCATCTCGCAGAATAATAATCGTAATTAATTTTTTCTTTTTCGGGAGAAAATAAGGTCCATCTGAAATCAATTTTAGGGTCAATTCTTGTTAAAGCAGGTTCACCCTCCAATTTAATGTTGTTAAAATATTCACCTTTTAATCCCTGTTTGTTTTTACCATTTTCAATAAAATACAAGTTTTCGGAAGGAACTGTCAAATAATTGAAAGAATCTCTCGAAGAACCTACATCATATTTTATCATACAATTTTTTCCAACTTTATTTTCAAGGCCTTGTAAAATACTCACAAGATTGTTTCCTGAGCCGGAATACCCACCAAGCCTAACTTCTTTAGCATCGCTACCTATTAAAGCAATGGATTTTATGTTTTTATCTAAAGGAAGTGTATTGTGTTCATTTTTTAGCAAAACGATAGATTCTTGAGCGGCTTTTCTGGCTAAGTCTCTTTGATCTTTTGTATTATGATATTTTTCAGCTTCATTTTCATCAATGTAAGGATTTTCAAATAAACCCAGCTTGAATTTTGCCATAAGAACCCTTCTAACAGCTTCGTCTATAGCCTTACAGTTAATCATTCCTTTCTCGAAAGCTTCATAAAACAGAGGGTAATGATTATAAGAAGTTTGAAAAATAACATCCAATCCATTTTCAATGGCTTGTTGAGTGGATTCGGCATAATCTTTTGCCGTAAAATGCAATACATTTGCTCCACCGGTTGCTCCGGCATCGGAAATTACGAAACCTTTAAAATCCCATTCTTTTTTCAATTTTTCATTTAATAACCAATTGTTTGCGGTACATTGTCTGCCGTCATAAGAATTGTAGGATGTCATTACAGACCATGAATTTCCTTTTTCAATGCAAGCTTGAAATGCAGGAAAATAAATTTCCTCCATCAATCTATCATTAAAATGTATTGGGTAACTATCTCTGCCTCCATCACCAACATTGGCAATGAAATGTTTAGGAGTTGTTATTACTCCTAATTTTTCAAAAGGAGATACAAAAGCTACTGCCATTTTTGAAGTGAGAAAAGGATCTTCACCATAAGTTTCTTCTGTTCTTCCCCAGCGAACATCTCTTGCAATGTTTATTACAGGAGATAAAACCTGTCTGATTCCTCTACTTTTTGTTTCTTTGGCGATAGCAGAAGCAACATTTTCCATTAAATCAGTATTCCATGTTGCAGCCAAGGCAATTGACTGGGGGTAGGCCGTTGCATCATTGCCGGTTAAGCCATGCAGTGCTTCGCCAAAACAAATTATTGGAATTCCCAATCGAGTTTCTTCAACAAAATACTTCTGAATTTTATTGGCCAACTTTACCGATTCTAAAGCGCTTCCCTCACCGGAGTAATCCAGTAATTGTTCTGCTTCATCTTTTGATTTAGCCTTTACACTAGTTTGAAACCCAAACAAACCATGTTTATATTTTTCTTTTCCATTAGATAAATCACCCGGGATCATAAACAGTTGCCAGAATTTTTCTTCTAATGTCATTCTTGCCAAAAGATCTTCAACTCTTTCTTCTATGGCAATTTCAGGGTTTTTATACTTAAACTTATCAACTTGTTTGTTGCAGTAAACTATCGACACTAATACGGTCGCAAGAATTAGTTTGAATGCTATATTTCTCATCGTTTTTCTATCATCATTTTATTTTTGCTAAGTTCTGTTTATCCCAAACTTTAATTTATTTCTCAATTTGAAATTCCTATTATTGAATCGAAAAGGCTGTGAAAACAAAAATTCATATTTTCTTTGTTTTCCAATTTATAAAATAAAAAGTAACACCTGTTAAAATTAAATTTTTAACGAAATAACAAA
Organism: Bacteroidales bacterium; assembly: GCA_016342645.1. Taxonomy (GTDB): domain Bacteria; phylum Bacteroidota; class Bacteroidia; order Bacteroidales; family JAEINX01; genus JAEINX01. Next base: position 2,365 of record JAEINX010000043.1, read on the forward strand.
AAACATTTCATAGCACAAAACGAAATATAAAAATATTTCAAATAAATCATTCGTTTCATCCTTCCATAAATCAAAAAAGAGCAATCATTTTCAAATCCAAATTCTCAATTCTCAATTCTCAACTCAAAAATCTCAATTATAAATCAACAATCCCATAGGAATAGCTTTGATCAATTGTTTCATTTTTCTGATTAAGAGCATTAATATATTGCCCACAATTGCTTCCAATTTTGTTTTCTTCGAGTTCGCCTATGCTTAGTATCACTTCAAAACCTTCCTCATTGAGTTCATCTATAAGGCTATAAGTTTTAACATCAGGTCTTATCAGCGATTCTATTTTGTTTTCTTTTGCCTTAAAAGTTGGGTTGACGGGAGTTAGTTTTATCAGGAAAATCATAGGGTCGAAATATTTTTTTAAATCAGTAACATTTAAAATATTTGTTTTTCCCATCGCGAAATTCAAAGTGATTTTTTTCCCTTTTGATGAGTAAAATCTTTTCCCATATTCGCTTATCTTTTCAAAACTCCATTTTTTTACCGGGACCAGTTCATCTCTTTGAGCTTCATCCGTCGAATGAAGCGAAAACTGCAATTGAAAATCATTTTGATACAAATTTTCTTTTATTTCAAGCAGTTTATTAAAAAAATTATCGGTTCCGATTGGAGCAATAGTTGAAAGCGAAGGGACAAAACTTTTCAGTGAAAAAGTATTCGGTATAGCTTCAAGAACATCAAGAACATTGTTGTTAAATGAAGGCTCACCCATTCTGGCAAATTGAATTTTAAACTTATCGGAATCGACATATTTATCGGGGAATCGTTGATTGATGAGATACTCAATTTGAAACATGATTTCATCGAATGAAAGTTTTCCGTGATAATTGCCTCCTGCATCACAAAATATACATCCAACCGGACAGCCGTACAGAGTGGATAAAATTAAAACCCATTTTTGCTTAATTGTTAGAGGAGGTTGTATGGATTCGACAAACTCAAATTGTTTTCTATCACTGTTTTCAGCAATAAAAACATTTGCAATATTATTCTCCTTTATTCTTTTAATTACTTTCATTTTTCGAGTTTCGGGTTTAATTTCTAAGGGTGTCTGAATAATGTTATTTTTTCTTTTTTGTTGTTCCTCATTTCTCGTTTCTTGTTTTCTGCTTTTTTTCCCATTACTCTGAATCAATTTAATATTCCATTTGATAGGGATGGCATCCCTTATGAGGTTAAATGTGTGATTGTTATTTTCGATATTCTTCATGAGGGATGCCATCCTTTTCCCCCAACAGATCATTAATAATCATAGCCGTTTTCACCCCATCGCCCGCTGCAATTGAAGCTTGTCTTGTAATTCCGTTTTTCACATCCCCTATAACAAACAATTTTTTATTTTTCAATAATTCATCGTAACAATCAATCACTGAACTATTAAGAAAGTCAAGTTCAGGTTCTCTACCGATGGCAAAAATAATGTAATCCAATAAATAATTCTCATCTTTATTAAAAAAAATAAAATTAGCTCGAATTCTTTTTTCTGATTCTGATAATCGAATTAGTTTTCTATCCTCCAAATAAGTGATATTTTTTGAATTTTGACTTCTTCTAAATAATAGTGGGAGGCATTTAATTGTTTTATTTTTATTAAAAATTATCATCTTATTGTTCTTACTTAAATTTATAGCATAATCGAATGCAGCATCACCTGCCCCGATTATTCCGATTGTTTTATTTTGTACATTACTAATATGTTTAACTTCATAGAACAATTTTTCAATAATAGCATCAGGGATTTTTTTATTATCGAATAACTTTGGTTTTGTGCCCGAAGCAATGACGACAATTTCACTATAATATTTGCCTTTCGTTGTTCTAATGATAAATTTGTTTTCTATATATTCAAGCGAAACTACATTCACAAAACGAGTTTCAATTTCGTTTTTATTATAATGAACCTGAATTCTCCTTACGATATCTTCCCCACTAATTCCATCAGGAAAACCCAAATAGTTTTCTACGAAATTTGCATTGAAAAGCAAACCACCGATCTCTGATTTTTCAATCAATAATACCGGAATATCATATCTTTTCAATTGAATTGCACAGGCTATTCCTGCCGGCCCGCCACCTATTATAATAATGCTTTTTTGATTATTAGGATTAGATATGTTTTCCATGTGTTTGAAAATTACTTATTTGTTTGCTCTATATTTCTTACTCCTTACTCCTTATTCTTTGTTTCTTGTTTCTTGTTTCTTGTTCCTTGTTCTTTATTCTCAATATCAAAAATCATGTATCCATCATCAAATATCCAATTTTATTTTTCAAACTTTTCGATCAATTCATTTGTGAGAATGGCAGGCGAAAATCCGAAAGCAAGGTTTTGTATTGTTGCAAGATGAAAACTATAATTATAAGTTGCCGTTGCATCAATTGGTAAAAAAACTTCAAAACCCCTACAAAAAGCTGATCTGACAGTAGTTTCGCAACACAAATTTGTCATAACACCACATACGACAAATTGCTGAACATTTTTTGAATGCAGAATTTCTTCTAAATTTGTACTATAAAAAGCATTGTATTGTTGCTTCTCTATAATTATGGTATCCTTTGTCTTGAAATCTTTAATTATTTCACTTTCGAAACTATTTTCAGGAAGTATGACTTTCCACCATTTGTCCATCATGGCTGCATTATCTATATTATTATGGTGCTTTGAAAGAATTATTGGTAGTTTATATTTTTGAAAAACCTCAATTAACAAATGTATGTTTGGAATAATTGCATTCGCTGAAGGAATAAATGCATGCGAATTCGGATCAAGAAAATAGTTTTGCATATCGCATACAAGAAGAGCAATATTTTTTCTATTGATATTAAAAACTTTTTTCCTGACATTTTTTTCAAGCAGATTCTTTATTTTTTTTGATTCGCCTAAAATAGTTTCCGGTAAAAAATATTCTTCTTTTCTCGACATTTATTTATTCAATTTTTATTGTTTGTTAATATTTTCAAGCAAAGCTATACTTTTTAAGAATAATAAAATGATTTTATTGGTTTTTAACATTTGAAAAATAATACCTATCCTTAAAATTTTTCAAAGAGAGGATTTTGTATCTTTGTAAAAAACTAAGCAATGGCTCAAAAAAACAAAAAAGTAGAAGAGCCTCTTGAGCATTATGGCCAGCCTTTAAATTTTGAAAAGGTTTGGTTGATGTTTCAGGAAACAGGTAAATTGATTAAGGAGCAATCAATAGAAACTGACAAGAAATTTAAGGAAACTGAACGTTTAATGAAGGAACAGTCAAAAGCAACTGATAAAAAGATGAAAGAGCTTCAAAATCTTTTTATTACTCAATGGGGTAAATTAATGGAGACCCTTGTTGAAGGCGATCTGATAGAATTGCTTAACGAACGTGGAATTGAGGTTCAACGTACTTCGCAACGCGAAAGTGGAAGTTATAAAGGAAATCCTTATGAGTTTGATATAATAGCAAGGAATGGAAAAGAGGTTGTTATTGTGGAAGTAAAAACTACTTTACGAGTTGAGGATGTAAAGAATTTTTTAAAAAAATTATCTCAAGTAAAAACTTGGATGACAGATTTACACGATAAAGATATTTTTGGTGCAGTAGCTTACTTGACAGCAAATTCCGGGAGTAATATTTTGGCAGCAAACAAAGGATTATTTGTTATCCGTGCAACCGGAAATAGTGCTTCAATTATAAATAAATATGATTTTAAACCGTTTAGGTTTTAATTCTGTCGGTCAATTAAAATAGATATTAAAAACATGAAATAAACCTTGAGAATAACAGTAAAAATAAAGCTTTTTCGGTTCGTCGTTTGCGGCATTTGTAAGTTTTGTTATTAAACTTAGCAAGCATTTGTAAGGTTTTGTTTAAAAAAATCAATAATTTCATTAAAGATTTGCATTTTTATAATTAATAACCAATCAATTATAAATTATTAGAAAAATAATAATAAAAGCATTGTTTTTCTAATTTACTTTTCTACCTTTGCAGCCGCAAAATTAAAGATTTGCATTTTAAGAATGCTGAGAAGCATTAAGGGACCTGAAAAGTTAAGACAGATATAGGTTTCAAAAGCAATAAATCGCTTTTTTGTCTTAAAAAATAACATCCCTTTAAATCTTCGCATTTTTTTTGAAATAAATAAAATATTTTTTAATAAAAGTATTTGTAATTAGAAAAAGTTTAATACTTTTGCACACCAAAATTGAAAAGTGTCTTAATTAATACAAAATAAGTAGTTTAATATGCCAACGATACAACAGTTAGTTCGAAAGGGTCGAAACAAGTTAACAGAAAAAAGTAATTCTCCTGCATTGGATTCATGTCCACAAAGAAGGGGTGTTTGCGTTAGGGTATATACAACAACACCTAAGAAGCCTAATTCTGCCATGCGGAAAGTAGCGAGAGTACGATTAACCAACGGCAAGGAAGTTAATGCCTACATTCCGGGTGAAGGACATAACCTTCAGGAACACTCAATAGTAATGATAAGAGGTGGCAGAGTTAAAGACCTTCCGGGAGTTAGATACCATATAATAAGAGGTGCTTTGGATACATCAGGTGTTGAAGGCCGAACACAACGAAGATCGAAATATGGTACAAAAAGACCAAAAGGGAAAAAGTAAAACTGAATAGGTATAACACGAAATAACAATGAGGAAATCAAAACCTAAGAAAAGAATAACACTACCGGATCCTAAATTTAATGATGAACTGGTAACAAAATTCGTAAACAATCTTATGTTAAGGGGCAAAAAAGATGTTGCCTTCGCAATTTTTTATGAAGCAATTAGCATTGTAAGTGAAAAAACAAAAGAAGATGGTTTAGAGGTATGGAAGAAAGCATTAGCAAATGTTACTCCTTCAGTTGAAGTTAGAAGTAGAAGAATTGGAGGTGCAACTTTTCAAATTCCTTCTGAAATAAGGCCGGGAAGAAAGATGTCAATTGGTATGAAAGCTTTAGTAACTTATGCACGCAAGAGACACGAAAAAACTATGGGGCAGAAATTGGCCGGTGAAATTATTTCAGGTTACAAAGAAGAAGGTGCAGCTTTTAAAAGAAAAGAAGATACTCATAGAATGGCTGAAGCTAATAAAGCTTTCTCTCATTTTAGATTTTAATATATTGAATTTGGTATAATACAAATGTCAGGGAAATTAGCACATACAAGGAATATTGGCATCATGGCTCACATTGACGCGGGAAAAACCACGACAACTGAGCGAATATTGTATTATACCGGTATCACACATAAAATTGGTGAAGTCCATGATGGTGCAGCCACCATGGATTGGATGATTCAGGAGCAGGAAAGAGGCATTACAATTACATCTGCCGCCACAACTGTTTTCTGGAATTTTAACGAAAATCAATATAAAATAAATATTATCGACACACCGGGCCATGTCGATTTCACTGTTGAAGTCGAACGATCACTAAGAGTGTTGGATGGAGCGGTTGCATTATTTTGTGCAGTCGGTGGTGTTGAACCTCAATCGGAAACTGTTTGGAAACAAGCTGATAAATATAAAGTTCCTCGAATTAGTTTCGTTAATAAAATGGACCGTTCCGGTGCCGATTTCTTTAATGTGATTACTCAGATAAAGGAAAAATTAGGTGCAAACCCAATTCCTTTACAAATTCCTATAGGTGCTGAAGATGAATTTGCAGGTATTGTTGATCTTATTACAAATAAAGCCTATTGCTGGGAAGAAAAATCCAAAGGCATGGACTATTTTGAAGTTGAAATACCTGAATATCTTAAAGAAACTGTGAACGAATATAGGGCAAACCTCATTGAAGGTATTGCCGAAGAAAGCGACACCTTATTAACTAAGTTTTTAGATGACCCAACTTCCATTTCAAAAGAGGATATGATTGCAGCAATAAGGCAAGCTACTCTCGAATTAAGAATAACTCCTGTAATTTGCGGTTCATCATTTAAAAACAAAGGTGTTCAATTGCTTATCGATGCCATAGTTGCCTTCTTACCTTCACCTTACGATATACCTCCGGTTCATGGAATTAATCCCTTTACCAACAAAGAAGAAGTACGGGAACCTAATGCCGATGAACCTTTTAGTGCACTTGCTTTCAAAATTGCTACCGACTCATTTATGGGACGAATAGCATTTTTTAGAGTTTATTCAGGAAAATTAAAATCAGGAAGCATAGTTCTTAATGTAAATACAAATAAGAAGGAAAGAATTGCACGAATAATGCAAATGCACGCAAACAAGCAAAAACCTCTTAATGTAATTGAAGCTGGTGATATTGGTGCAGCAGTAGGTTTTAAAAAAATTCGTACAGGTGATTCTCTTTCAGATATTTCGGCTCCCATTATTCTTGAAAATATTTCGTTTCCTGAACCGGTAATAAGTATTGCAATTGAGCCAAAAGCACAGGATGATGTTGACAAACTTGCCATTGCACTTAACAAATTAGCCGAAGAAGATCCTACATTCACAGTTAGAATTGATGATGAAACCGGTCAGACTATTATTAATGGTATGGGCGAATTACATCTCGACATATTATCGGATCGCCTAAGAAGAGAATTTAATATTGAATGCAACAAAGGTAAACCACAGGTTGCATACAAAGAAACAATTAAAAAAGTTGTTGAACATCGTGAAGTTTATAAAAAACAAAGCGGCGGACGAGGAAGATTTGCTGATATTTTAGTTGAAATTTCACCTGCTTCAGATGATGTTCAGGGATTACAATTTATTAATGAAGTTAAAGGCGGAAACATTCCAAGAGAATTTATTTCGTCTATTGAAAAAGGATTTAAAGCTGCAATGCAAAACGGGCCAATACTTGGTAACGCAATACATAATTTGAAAGTGCGTTTGTTAGATGGTTCATTCCATAGTGTTGATTCCGACGCTCTTTCATTTGAAATAGCTGGCAGTCTTGCTTTAAAAAATGCCTGTAAAAATGCTGCTCCTGTTTTACTCGAACCAATAATGAAGCTTGATATTTACACTCCAGATGAATTTGTCGGAGAACTATCAAGTGATTTGAGGAAAAGAAGAGGAACTGTCGAAGATGTTTCTTTAGAAATTGGAAAACAAGCAATTCATGCTAAAGTGCCTTTAGCAGAAATGTTTGGATATGTTACAAGTTTAAGAACAATAACATCAGGACGAGCAACTTCATCATTAGAGTTTTCGCATTTTTCCGAAACCCCTAAAGATGTCATGGATAATGTTATTTATCAAACAAAAGGATATAATTAACTCATAATTTGGAAATAATTAAATTGATTTATAGTGAGTCAAAGAATTAGAATAAAATTAAAATCGTACGATCATAATCTGGTTGATAAATCGGCTGAGAAAATTGTCAAGACCGTAAAATCTACCGGTGCTGTTGTAAATGGCCCTATCCCATTACCAACAAACAAAAAGATCTTTACTGTAAACAAAGCCACGTTCGTAAATAAGAAATCGAGAGAACAATTTCAATTATGTTCGTATAAAAGACTTTTAGATATTTATAGTACAACAACCAAAACAATTGATGCACTTATGAAATTAGAATTGCCAAGTGGTGTTGAAGTTGAAATTAAGGTTTAATTAGGAATTTTTAAAGGGCAAAAAAAATAAAGAAATGTCAGGATTAATTGGAAAAAAAATAGGAATGACCGGCGTTTTTGATAAAAACGGTAAGAACATGGCTTGTACAGTTATAGAAGCAGGTCCTTGCGTGGTTACTCAAATCCGTACCAAAGAAATAGATGGGTACGAAGCGATTCAATTAGCTTTCGACGAGCGTAAAGAAAAGCAAACAAATAAACCTCTAAAAGGACATTTTGACAAAGCCGGTGTTTCGCCAAAAAAGGTCCTTGCTGAATTTACTCGTTTCGAAAGTGGTCATAAAAAAGAATATGGAGACACAGTAACAGTTGATGTATTTATTGAAGGTGAATATATCGATGTTGTAGGCATATCAAAAGGAAAAGGTTTCCAGGGTGTTGTTAAAAGATACAACTTTAAAGGTGTAAATGATGCCACCCACGGACAACATAACAGGTTAAGAGCTCCGGGTTCAATAGGTGCTTCTTCATATCCTTCCAGAGTTTTTAAAGGAATGAGAATGGCAGGCCGAATGGGTGGAAACAGAGTGAAGTTGATAAACTTGCAAATATTAAAAATTATACCCGAAAAAAACATTATACTTGTTAAAGGTGCGGTACCAGGTCCTAATGGTTCATATATAATTGTAGAAAGATGGAGCTAGAAGTTTATAATATAAGCGGCACGAAAACCGATAAAAAAGTATCATTGGCTGAAGATATTTTCAGTATCAAGCCAAATGATCATGCCATGTATCTTGATGTAAAACAAATTATGGCAAATTCAAGACAAGGTACTCATGCCTCTAAAGAGAGGAATGCAGTTACTGGAAGCACTAAGAAAATAAAAAGACAAAAAGGAACAGGTACTGCTCGTTCGGGCGATATTAAATCACCAATTTTTAAAGGAGGTGGTACAGTATTTGGGCCCAGACCAAGAGACTATAATTCTAAGATAAACCGAAAACTTAAGAAATTAGCTCGAAAATCAGCTTTAACATATAAAGCTAAAGATAATAACATTTTGATTTTAGAAGATTTTGAATTTGAAACTCCAAAGACAAAAAATTATCTTGAATTATTAAGTAATTTAAATCTTGGTAACAAAAAAACATTATTAATTGTTAATGAGTCAAAGCCAAATATTTTCTTGTCAATAAGAAATCTGAAAAAAGCAAAAATTATCAGAGCAGCGAACTTAAACACTTATGATATTTTATATGCAAATAATTTATTAATTGTTGAAAGTTCAATAAAGGAAATTGAAAAGGTTTTTGCTTCAAAGCAATAAACTTAATTAACTGAAATTACCAAACAGAAAAAAAATGGAAATAATATTAAAACCGGTAATAACAGAAAAAATGACTGGAATTAGCGAAAAATTTAATCGCTTTGGCTTCATTGTTCATAAAAAAGCAAATAAATTGCAGATCAAAAAAGCCGTAAAAGAACTTTACGGCGTTGAAGTTGAAACAGTCAACACAATGAATTATTCTGGAAAACGAAAATCGCGAAATACAAAAACCGGTTTTGTTACAGGTAAAACGAATTCATATAAAAAGGCTATTGTTACATTAGCTGAAGGAGAAACAATTGATTTTTATAGCAATATTTAATTAGATGGCTTTAAAAAAATACAAACCGACGACACCAGGTCAACGCTTTAAAATAATTAGTGCGTTCGACGATATTACTACCTCAAAACCCGAGAAGAGTTTATTAGTACCGAATAAAAAATCTGGGGGTAGAAATAATGATGGGAAAATGACAATGCGGTACATGGGTGGCGGACACAAAAGAAAATACCGAATAATTGATTTTAAAAGAGACAAGGATGGTATCATTGGAACAGTAAAATCAATTGAGTACGATCCGAACAGGACCGCCCGAATTGCCTTAATATTTTATGCCGATGGCGAGAAACGATATATTATCGCACCACACGGACTAAAAGTAGAGCAAAAAATTGTCTCCGGTAAAGGAGCATCTCCAGATATTGGAAACACTTTGTTTTTGAGTGAAGTCCCTTTTGGTACTGTAATCCACAACATTGAGTTAAGACCCGGACAAGGTGCAAAAATGTCAAGAAGTGCAGGTGCTCATGCACAACTAATGTCACGAGAAGGAAAATTTGCAATTATTAAATTACCTTCGGGAGAAACTCGAATGATTTTGCAGACTTGCAAGGCAACAATCGGAATGGTTTCAAATATTGACAAAAGTTTGGAACGTTCAGGAAAAGCCGGCAGAAACCGTTGGTTAGGAAGGCGTCCACGAACAAGAGGTGTTGCAATGAACCCTGTTGATCACCCGATGGGAGGAGGCGAAGGTAGAGCATCCGGTGGACACCCACGTTCACGAAAAGGATTACCTGCAAAAGGTTATAAAACTAGGGCAAAGAAAAAAGCCTCTAGTAAATATATAATCGAAAGAAGAAAAAAATAACGTTGATTGGATAATAAAAAACTAATAACAATATGAGTCGTTCTCTTAAAAAAGGTCCATTTATACATCACAAGCTCGAAAAAAAAATACTCGGTCTTGTTTCTTCAAAGAAAAAGGTTGTTGTTAAAACCTGGTCGAGAAGCACAATGATCTCACCGGATTTCGTAGGGCAAACTATTGCTGTACACAATGGAAATAAATTTATCCCGGTATATATAACCGAAAATATGGTAGGTCATAAATTAGGAGAATTTGCACCTACAAGACAATTCAGAGGTCATGCCGGTAAAAAAGATAAAGGCAGAAAATAAGAAAATTATTTGAACAATGGGAGTTAGAAAACATACAGCAGCAGAGGAATTAAAAGAAGCAAAAAAATTAAAATATTTTGCTAAGCTTAATAATTGCCCAACCTCACCGAGAAAGATGAGATTAGTTGCAGATTTAATTAGAGGCACAAAGGTTGACTTGGCTTTAAGTGTTCTGAGAAATTCGCCTAAAGAAGCTTCAGGAAGGCTACATAAATTGTTACTTTCCGCAATAGCTAATTGGCAATCTAAAAACGAAGGTGTACGCATTGAAGATAGTAATCTTTATGTTAAGGAAATTATGGTTGACAGTGCCAGACAACTTAAACGAATCAGGCCTGCACCCCAAGGACGAGCTCATAGAATTAGAAAACGTTCAAACCATGTTACGTTAATAATCGACAGCAAAATTGAAAATTAATAACAATTAAATTTTATTAAGAGTTGAAAATAATTATAAAAATATCTTAATGGGACAAAAAACAAATCCAATAGGACTTAGATTAGGAATCATTAGAGGATGGGATTCAAACTGGTATGGTGGGTCCAATTTCAACCTCAAGCTGGTAGAAGATGATAAAATCAGAAAATATTTATACGCTCGTTTGTCGAAAGCAGGTATTTCAAAGATTTATATTGAGCGAACTTTAAAACTTGTTACCGTAACTATTCACACAGCCCGTCCGGGTTTGATTATTGGAAAAGGCGGTCAAGAAGTTGATAAATTAAAAGAAGAGCTTAAAAAACTTACCAAAAAAGAAATACAAATAAATATTTCCGAAATTAAACGTCCCGAATTGGATGCAGTAATTGTTGCAAATACAATCGCTAAACAAATCGAAGGAAGAATTTCTTTTCGTAGAGCAATAAAAACATCAATCGCCTCTACAATGCGAATGGGAGCCGAAGGTATTAAAGTTCTTATTTCTGGAAGATTAGGCGGTGCCGAAATGGCAAGAAGCGAACAATATAAAGAAGGAAGAATCCCACTTCATACTCTTAGAGCCGACATTGATTACGCCCTCGTTGAAGCACAAACAACTTATGGAATAATTGGTATTAAGGTGTGGATATGTAAAGGAGAAATCTTCGGGAAAAAAGATCTTTTTGAGACTCCGGCAGGAGGACAAAAAGCAAAAGGTGGAAGCGGTTTTAATAAACCAAGAGGAGGTGCGAGGCCCCCAAGAAGAAAAAGATAGAATAAATTTTTGATAATAAATCTAATTTTATAAATAGAAATGTTACAGCCCAGGAAAACAAAATTTAGAAAAATGCAGAAAGGCAAAATGAAAGGAAACTCTCAAAGAGGGCATCTGATTTCATTTGGCTCATTCGCAATAAAAGCATTAGAAGAAACCTGGATCACAGGAAAACAAATAGAAGCTGCCCGTCAAGCTGTTACACGTCATATGAAAAGACAAGGGCAATTATGGATCAGAATATTTCCTGATAAACCAATTACAAAAAAACCCGCAGAGGTTCGTATGGGAAAAGGAAAAGGTTCACCTGAATACTTTGTTGCACGTGTATGTCCGGGAAGAATAATTTTTGAAGCTGACGGTGTTACCATGAAAATTGCAAAAGAAGCTTTAAGGCTTGGTGCACAAAAGCTTCCAATTAAAACAAAATTTTTGGTACGTCCAGATTTTGAAGGAAAAAAAGTTTAGAAAAATGAAACAAGAAGTAATAAAAGAACTTTCGACCAGCGATCTTGTTGAAAGATTGGATGAAGAAAAGAAGCAACTTACAAGGTTGAAACTTAACCATGCGGTTTCTCCTTTAGAAAATCCAAATAAAATTAAAGCTTATCGGAAAACGATAGCAAGACTGAATACCGAACTGAAAAAAAGAATTATTGAGGTGAAGGCTTAGGTAGATAATTAATAGTTTTCAAGAAAAGTAAGATGAAAAGAAACTTAAGAAAAGAAAAAACCGGACTCGTTGTTAGCGATAAAATGGAAAAATCCATTACCGTTTTAATTGAGCGAAAAGTCAAACACCCAATTTATGGTAAGTTTGTGAAAAAAAATAATAAATTCATTGCTCACGACGAAAAAAACGATTGTAATATCGGGGATAAAGTCCGAATTACTGAAACAAGGCCATTAAGCAAAAACAAATGCTGGCGATTAGTTGAAATAATTGAAAGAGCTAAATAGTTATGATACAACAAGAATCAAGATTAGCTGTTGCTGACAATAGCGGAGCAAAAGAAGTGCTTTGTATTAGAGTTCTCGGAGGAACCAAAAGACGATACGCATCTATTGGCGATAAAATAGTTGTAACCGTCAAGAGTGCAACTCCATCAGGAAATATAAAAAAAGGTACGGTTACGAAAGCAGTAGTTGTCAGAACAAAAAAAGAAATAAGGCGAAATGATGGCTCTTATATCAGATTTGATGATAATGCAGTCGTAATTCTTAACGCCACCGAAGAAATGGTCGGTACTCGTATTTTTGGCCCTGTTGCAAGAGAACTTAGAGAAAAACAATATATGAAAATTGTTTCATTAGCACCGGAAGTGCTTTAATTATAATATTGAAATCATTTAACAATGAGTACGAAATTACATATAAAGAAGGGTGACAACGTAATGGTTATTACGGGAGAATCAAAGGGTCAGCAAGGAAAAGTACTGAAAATTGAATTTGCTAAGCAAAAAGCTATAGTCGAAGGAGTAAATTTGGTGTCTAAGCATACCAAACCAAATGCTGATAATCCTAAAGGTGGGATATTGAAACAGGAAGCTCCTATTCATATTTCTAATCTTAAAATATTAGCGGCTTCTGATATACCCACACGAATTGGACGTAAAATAGATATCAAAACCAATAAATCAGTCCGTTATTCAAAAAAATCAGGGGAGGTAATTAAATAATGAGCTACGAACCACGATTAAAAACAAAATATACCAAAGAAATTGTACCTGCATTAATAAAGCAGATGGGGTATAAAAGCATCATGCAAGTTCCAAAACTGGAAAAAATTGCAATAAACCAGGGATTAGGCGATGCTATTGCTGATAAAAAATTATTAGATATCGGACTTCAGGAAATGTCAATTATTGCAGGCCAAAAAGCAGTATCGACAAAATCGAAAAAAGATATTTCAAATTTCAAATTAAGAAAGGGAATGCCTATCGGGGCACGAGTTACCTTAAGAAAAGAAAGAATGTATGAATTCCTTGATCGCCTTGTGGCAGTTGCTATACCGCGTATTCGCGACTTCAGGGGTATCAACGACAAAGGCTTCGACGGAAAGGGAAATTATTCGTTTGGTATTTCCGAACAAATTATTTTTCCCGAAATCAACATTGATGAAATCAATAAGATATCAGGTTTAAATATAACTTTCGTAACAACTGCAAAAACCGATAAAGAAGCACTTGCATTACTAAAAGAATTTGGTTTACCATTTAAAAATCAAAAAAAATAATATAAGCTTATGGCAAAAGAGTCGATGAAAGCAAGAGAAGTCAAAAGGAAAAAACTTATTGACAAATATGCTGCAAAAAGAGAGGAATTAAAAGCTACCGGTGATTATTACGGTTTGCAGAAACTACCTAAAAATTCATGTCCTGTACGATTGCACAACAGATGTCAACTAACAGGAAGGCCAAAAGGATACATTCGTCAATTTGGAATTTCGAGAATTACTTTTCGTGAAATGGCACTTAAAGGATTAATACCCGGAGTAAAAAAAGCAAGTTGGTAGTATTTTATAAATATGCTTTTATTTATAATTAAAAGAAGTTAACTAAATAGAATAAAAATATAAGTAAAAATGGTTACTGATCCGATAGCAGATTATTTAACAAGAATAAGGAATGCGATAATGGCTAAACACCAAATTGTTGAAATTCCTTCATCAAATATGAAAAAGGCTATGACCGAAATATTGTACGAAAAAGGTTATATCTTGAATTATAAATTCGAAGATGAATCAATTCCGGGAATAATAAAAATAGCTTTAAAATTTGATCCGATATCAAAATTGTCTGCAATAAATAAGCTTGAAAGAATAAGCAGACCGGGTTTAAGAAAATATGTCAGTTCTGATAAACTACCAAGAGTATTAAACGGTTTAGGAATTGCAATTTTATCAACCTCGAGCGGTGTGATTACCGACAAAGAAGCAAAAAAACTCAAAGTTGGTGGTGAGGTGTTATGTTATATTAGCTAATAAAGGAGACTTATAAAATGTCAAGAATAGGAAAATTACCGATAAATATTCCGGAAGGAGTTCAGATAAAGGTTTCAGATAAAAACCTTGTTACAGTAAAAGGTAAATTGGGAGAACTTCAACAAGCGGTTGATCCTGCAATTAGTGTGAAAGTCAAAGACAAAACTATTTTTGTTGAAAGACATACCGAACAAAAAAATCACCAAGCATTGCATGGATTATATAGATCCTTAATTGCAAATATGGTAACGGGAGTTTCAGAAGGATATAAAAAAACACTTGAATTAGTTGGTGTTGGTTACAAAGTAAGCAATAAAGAACAAGTACTTGAATTATCTCTCGGATATTCGCATAATATCTTTTTTGAACTACCTACTGAAATAAAAGTTGAGACAATCACCGAGAGAGGGAAAAGTCCAACAATAATATTGCAATGTATTGATAAGCAACTAATAGGACAAGTTGCAGCAAAAATTCGTTCATTAAGAAAACCTGAACCATATAAAGGAAAAGGTATCAGATATAAAGATGAAGAAGTTAGAAAGAAAGCCGGTAAAACTGCTTCTGCTTAGTAAAATTAATTAGTTAACATTCTCGGTAAATCCGTGAAAAATTAATTCCAACGAAGAATGATAATAAAAGATAAGAAAAAATATAGAAGATTCAGAATCAAGCAAAGAATCAGGAAAATTGTGAACGGGACAGTTGAAAGGCCCAGATTTACGGTTTTTAGAAGTAATAAACAGATATATGTTCAACTGATTGACGATCAAGAAGGAAAAACGTTGTTATCGGCATCTTCGACTGTAGCTGGAATTGCTGATAAGAAAGTTAATAAGAAAGAACAGGCCAAGCTTGTAGGTAGCCTGATTGCCGAAAAAGCTAAAGAAGCAGGCATCGAATCCGTTGTTTTTGATAGGAACGGATATTTATATCATGGAAGAGTTAAATCTCTCGCTGAAGCAGCCAGAGAAGGAGGTTTAAAATTTTAATAAAAAGATATGTCAAACGTTAACGTAAAAAGAGTAAAATCAAGCGAAATTGAATTTAAAGATAGGCTTGTTAGTATTCAAAGAGTTACAAAGGTAACTAAAGGAGGGCGTACATTTAGTTTTTCTGCAATTGTAGTTGTTGGAAACGAAAATGGTGTGGTTGGTTACGGATTAGGAAAAGCTAAAGAGGTTACTGCTGCCATTGCAAAAGGTATCGACGACGCAAAGAAAAATCTTATTAAAGTTCCTGTATTAAAAGGAACTCTTCCTCACGAACAATATGGTAAATATAGCGGAGCTTATATATTTCTGAAACCGGCTGCACCCGGTACAGGAGTAATTGCCGGTGGTGCTATGCGTGCCGTGCTCGAAAGTGTTGGAATAAAAGACGTTTTAGCAAAATCAAAAGGTTCATCAAATCCGCATAGTGTTGTCAAAGCAACAATAAATGCGCTATTAAAATTACGTGACCCTTATTCAATTGCTCAACTCAGAGGAGTAGATTTAAATACAGTATTTAACGGATAAATTTTTCAATAATATAATGAGAAAAGTTAGAATAACACAAGTTAAAAGCGGAATTGGAAGGACTTTGCGACAAAAGAGAACTTTGCAAGCATTAGGCCTTAGAAGAATTCATCATTCATTAGAACTTGAATTAAACCCTCAACTCGAAGGAATGGTAAACAAAGTGAAACATTTACTTGTAATTGAAGAAATATAATTATCAATAGCATAATTTTTTAAAAAATGGATTTAAGCAATCTTAAACCGGCAGAAGGTTCAACAAAGAACAGAAAACGAATCGCAAGAGGACAAGGCTCCGGAAGAGGTGGTACAGCAACAAGAGGCCACAAAGGAGCAAAATCAAGATCGGGATATAAAAGAAAAATTGGTTTCGAAGGTGGTCAAATGCCTCTTTTCCGTCGTGTTCCCAAATTCGGTTTCAAAAATATTAATAGAAAAGAATTTAGAGGTATAAATATTGACGCTTTACAAAAATTAGCTGACGAAAAACAATTGACAAGTTTTGATGTTGAGGTTTTTATAAGCAATGGCTTGGCATCGAAAAACGAATTGGTGAAAATTTTGGGAAGAGGTGAATTAACATCTAAAATAGAAGTTAAAGCACACGCATTTTCAGCCTCTGCAATTATTGCAATCGAAGCACAAGGTGGAATAGCAACAAAAATTTAATTTTTAATGAAAAAGTTAATCCAAACAATACGAAATATTTCTAAGATTGAAGATCTTAGAAAAAGGATATTATACACATTAGGCATAATCCTAATATATAGATTAGGTTCTTATATTGTATTGCCCGGTGTTGATCCAAATATGTTGGCAAACTTAAAAAGTCAGTCTGATACCGGATTATTGGGACTTCTAAATATGTTCTCAGGCGGAGCATTTTCAAATGCCTCAATATTTGCATTAGGAATTATGCCATATATTTCTGCTTCTATTGTAATTCAGCTTCTTGGAATGGCTATTCCTTATTTTCAAAAATTACAACGCGAGGGCGAAAGCGGCAGAAAGAAAATTAATCAAATAACAAGATATTTAACTATCTTAATAACAGCAATGCAAGCTCCTGCATATATTCGCACACAGCTTGTTTCTACTCTTCCTCCCGAAGGAATTACTCCTTTCGACCCAAGTATTTCATCACCATCCGTATTTTTCTACGTTTCTACTGTCATTATTTTAGTGGCAGGAACAATGTTTATTATGTGGCTTGGTGAACGAATTACAGACAAAGGAATTGGAAATGGTATTTCATTAATTATCATGATTGGAATTATTGCTCGTCTGCCTTTCGCTTTATTCGGAGAATTTGTCTCAAGAATGGAAGAAAAAGGTGGCGGTTTAGTGTATTTTATACTTGAAATTGCAATTCTGATCTTCGTTATTCTAATTACAATTTTGCTGGTTCAGGGGACCCGGCGAATTCCGGTGCAATATGCTAAACGTATTGTTGGAAACAAGCAGTATGGCGGAGTACGTCAGTATATTCCACTGAAAGTAAATGCTGCCGGAGTTATGCCTATTATCTTTGCTCAAGCAATTATGTTTTTACCTTTAACTCTTGCCGGTTTTGCTAATTCCGAAACATTATCAGGTTTCGCCGCAGCATTCACCGACATAAATGGGTTTTGGTACAATTTCACTTTTGCCCTAATGATAATAATATTTACTTATTTTTATACGGCAATTACTGTAAATCCAAATCAAATGGCTGATGATATGAAGAAAAACGGTGGTTTCATTCCCGGTGTAAAACCCGGACGAAAAACAGCCGATTTTATTGATAATGTGATGTCAAGAATTACTTTACCCGGCTCAATATTTCTTGCTTTCGTTGCAATAATGCCGGCCATTGTAAGACTATTTGGTGTGAGCACGGGTTTTGCACAATTTTATGGCGGAACCTCATTGTTGATTCTTGTCGGTGTTGTTCTTGATACACTGCAACAAATTGAGAGTCATTTATTAATGCGTCATTACGATGGATTGACAAAATCAGGAAGGATAAAAGGACGTTCATCAATGAGCATGGGTTAAACTTATCGAATTGATTGAGTAATGCTTATAAAGACTGAAGAAGAGATTGAATTAATTAGAGAAAGTTCTTTACTTGTTGGAAAAACATTAGCTGAGGTTGCAAAACATATAAAACCCGGTGTTAAAACTATTGAACTCGATAGAATTGCAGAGGAATTTATCAGAGATAATTATGCTTTGCCGGGGTTCAAAGGTTATAACGGCTTTCCGAATACACTTTGTATTTCGATTAACGAGCAGGTGGTTCATGGAATACCCGGAAATAGAGTGTTGATAGAAGGTGATATTGCTTCAATAGATTGTGGAGTGTTAAAAAACGGTTACTGGGGAGATTCGGCTTATTCATTTTCGGTTGGGGAAATTAGCAAAGAAGTTGAATTGTTGATGAAACGAACCAAGGAGTCATTGTATAGCGGAATTGAGTATGCTGTTGCAGGAAAACGAATTGGTGATATTGGTTTTGCAATTCAAGAGTATGTTGAAAACTACGGTTATTCGGTAGTTCGAGATTTAGTCGGACATGGCCTCGGTAGTAATCTTCATGAAAAACCCGAAGTACCAAACTTTGGAAGAAGAGGTTCGGGAATGAAATTAAAAGAAGGCATGGTAATTGCTGTCGAGCCAATGATTAACTTAGGAAAAAAAGAAGTTGTTCAAGAGAAAGATGGATGGACAATCAGAACTGTTGATAAAAAACCTTCAGCTCATTTTGAACATGACATATTAATAAAAAAAGGAAAATCAGAAATATTGTCAACATTTGAATATATTGAAAAAGTATTAAATAAAAATTAGATCACATAAAAATGGCAAAACAAGTTAGTATTGAACAAGATGGAACAGTACTGGAATCTTTAGGAAATGCAATGTTTCGTGTGGAATTGGAAAACGGGCATATAATTATTGCCCATATTTCAGGAAAAATGAGAATGCATTATATTAAGATTTTGCCGGGTGATAGAGTAAAAATTGAAATGTCACCTTATGATCTGACAAAAGGAAGAATAACATTTAGATACAAGTAAAAAATAAAAAGTAAATAATTTGATTTTTCACCAGATTAACAATAAAAAATAAAGGGAAAATGAAAATCAGGGCATCAATAAAAAAACGGACACCAGAAGATAAAATAGTTCGTAGAAAAGGTAGGTTGTATATTATTAACAAGAAGAATCCAAAGTATAAACAACGTCAAGGATAATTAATTAGAAAAAATATTGATATGGCTAGAATATCAGGTATAGATTTACCAAAAAATAAAAGAGGCGAAATAGGACTGACCTACATTTACGGTATAGGAAGAAGTTTAGCTCAAAAAATACTCACTGAAGCTGAAATCAGTTGGGATAAAAAAGTTCAGGACTGGACCGATGAAGAGCAAAATAGTATTCGTAAAATTATTAATGAAAACTATAAAGTCGAAGGAGCAGTTCGTTCAGAGACCCAAATGAATATCAAGCGTTTAATGGATATTGGTTGTTATCGTGGAATAAGGCATCGTATTGGATTACCTTTAAGAGGCCAACACACAAAAAACAATGCCCGTACGCGAAAAGGAAGAAAAAAGACTGTTACCAATAAAAAGAAAGCACCTAAAGGTTAAAATATTTCTTAATAATGTGAATCAAAGTTCAGATTGTTAAAACAAGCGAAATAAATATAAATTATGGCAAAAAGTTCTAAAACTACAAGAAAAAGAGTTGTAAAGGTCGAACCTATCGGAAGAGCTTATATAAAAGCATCTTTTAATAACATCATTATAACCTTGACAAACAATGCCGGACAAGTAATATCTTGGTCATCGTCAGGAAAAATGGGATTTAGAGGTTCGAAAAAAAATACACCTTATGCCGGCCAAATGGCGGCAGGTGATTGTGCAAAAGTCGCTTATGACCTTGGACTTCGCAAAGTTAAAGTCTTTGTAAAAGGTCCGGGTGCCGGACGAGAATCGGCTATCCGTACTATTCACAGTTCAGGTATTGAGGTTACTGAAATCAAGGATGTAACTCCTTTACCACACAATGGATGCCGGCCTCCTAAAAGAAGAAGAGTTTAATTACATAAACTTTATTTGGTATTTAAAATGTATAGAATCAAAATTGATAATAAACAGTAAACATATAGAAATATGGCAAGATATATAGGTCCGAAGACAAAAATTGCAAGAAAATTCAGAGATCCAATTTATGGGCCGGATAAATCTTATGAAAGAAAAAATTATCCTCCCGGACAACACGGGAATTCCAAAAGAAGAAAAAAACAATCAGAATATGGAATTCAGCTAATGGAAAAGCAGAAAGCCAAATATACTTATGGAATTCTGGAGAGACAGTTTAAAAACACTTTTCATAAAGCATCTCGTAAAAAAGGAATTACAGGTGAAATACTCTTACAGTTAATAGAAGCAAGACTTGATAATGTCGTATTCAGATTGGGTATCGCTCCTTCAAGAAACGCTGCCCGACAACTGGTTTCGCATAGACATATTTCTGTTAATGGAGAACTCGTAAATATACCTTCATATTCTGTTAAACCTGGTGATATTGTCGGCGTTAGAGAAAAATCAAAATCTCTCGAAGTCGTCACTGATTCATTGGCCGGAAGAAGTAATCAATTTTCATGGCTTGAATGGGATGAAGATAAAATGGCAGGGAAATTTGTGAACTATCCTGAAAGAGATGAAATTCCTGAAAATATTAAGGAACAATTGATCGTTGAATTGTATTCTAAATAAAATATAACTCAGTATAAAAGTTCTTAATCAACTTAATAGCAAAAACTATGGCAATACTTGCATTTCAGAAACCGAATAAAGTAATAATGATTGAAGCTGATGAGTTTCATGGTCAATTCGAGTTTCGTCCCTTAGAACCCGGTTTTGGTATTACAATTGGTAATGCATTGCGCCGTATCCTACTATCATCATTAGAAGGATACGCAATAACTTCAATTAAAGTCGAAGGAATTGAACAAGAATTTTCTACAATAAAAGGTGTTGTTGAAGATATATCTGAAATCATTTTAAATCTAAAACAAATTAGATTTATAAAGCAAATTGATGGAGAAGATACCGAAAAAGTCAATATTGTAATTGGAGAACAGGAAATCTTTAAAGCCGGTGATATTAACAAGTTTTTATCAGTTTTTCAGGTAATCAATACTGATTTGGAAATTTGTAGGTTAGAACCTTCAGTTAGATTATCAATTGAATTAACTATCAATAAAGGAAGAGGTTATGTTCCTGCTGAAGAAAACAAAGACATGGAAGCCGATATTGGAACAATTGCAATTGATTCGATTCATACACCAATTAAAAATGTAAAATATTACATTGAAAACTTTAGGGTTGAACAAAAAACCGATTATGAAAAATTGATAATCGAAATTATGACAGATGGTTCAATCACACCTAAAGACTCTTTGAAAGAAGCTGCGAAAATACTGATTCATCATTTTATGCTTTTCTCTGACGAAAAAATTACCTTAGATAAGGAAGAGAAAATTGTTACCGAAGAGTTTGATGAAAATACCCTCCATATTCGTCAGTTACTTAAAACTAAACTTACAGATATGGATTTATCTGTCAGAGCATTAAATTGTTTAAAAGCAGCTGATGTTGACACTCTTGGAGATTTGGTAACCTTCAATAAAAATGATTTATTGAAATTCAGAAACTTCGGTAAAAAATCATTAACCGAATTAGAAGAATTGGTTAGATCGAAAAACTTAGAGTTTGGAATGAATACTTCAAAATATAAATTAGATAAGGAATAATTGAAATGAGACACTTAAAGAAAAATAATCATTTAAGCAGAACAAGTTCTCACAGGAAAGCTATGTTAAGCAATATGGCTTCGTCATTAATAATTCATAAAAGAATAAATACAACTCTTGCAAAGGCAAAAGCTTTGAGAAGTTATGTGGAACCTTTAATTACAAAATCAAAAGACGATTCGACTAACTCAAGAAGGGTAGTATTTAGTTACTTGCAGAACAAAGAAGCTGTCTCAGAATTATTTAGAGATATTTCAGTAAAGATTGCTAATCGTCCCGGAGGATACACCAGGATATTAAAAACAGGAAATCGCCTCGGTGATAATGCTGAAATGTGTATGATAGAGCTTGTTGATTATAATGAAAATCTTCTATCAGAAAAAGAAGATAAAAAAGTAAAAACAACAAGACGAAGAAGAAGTAGCGGCAAGA
Source organism: Bacteroidales bacterium (assembly GCA_016342645.1). Classification (GTDB taxonomy): domain Bacteria; phylum Bacteroidota; class Bacteroidia; order Bacteroidales; family JAEINX01; genus JAEINX01. Next base: position 24,678 of record JAEINX010000043.1, read on the forward strand.
AAAAAGATGATGAACCTAAAGCTAAAGCCGTCGAACCTTCTGAGAAAAAAGTTGAAAATAAAATAGATGAAAAAACTGAGGTCAAAGAAGAACAAAAACCAATAGAACCTAAAACTGAAAGTGAAGATAGTGAATCAGCAGATGAGAAAGTTGCTGAATAAAAGACTATTTTATATTTTCAGATATTGAGATTTTGAAGAAATCAGCAAAATCTTTAGAAACCTAATTTTCTACAATAATCTTCCAAAAATCAAGTTTTAAAGATTGTAAATTATCAAAATACAGTTTTTGAACAGGAGTTATTTTCTTATTACATTATTTTTAATTTTTACTTTTACAGAAGTTTTTTTACTTGCCCAGGATAAAAAAGTGCTGTCTGAATTTTGTATTTCAGAAACAGAATTCGAACTTTATAAATTAATAAATGATTATCGGAATGATAAAGGGCTTTCGAAAATAGAACTTTCAAAATCATTAAGTTTTGTTGCGAAAACGCATGCAAAAGACCTTGCCGAAAATTATAAAGAATCCGAAAGATGTAATATGCACTCATGGTCAAATAATGGAGATTGGTCATCATGTTGCTATTCAAGTGATCATCGAAAAGCGAAATGTATGTGGAATAAACCTGAAGAATTAACAAATTATAAGGGCATAGGATACGAAATTGCTTTTTATTCGACAGATCCTGCTGATTTGGCTAATCAGGCAGAAGCTTCTTTGAGAGGATGGAAAAAAAGCAAAGGACATAATTCAATTATTATTAATCGTGGCCAATGGAAAAAAGCACAATGGAAATCGCTTGGAATAGGCATTTACGGTGACTATGTAGTTGCTTGGTTCGGACAAGAAAATGATCCGGATGGAAAACCTACATTTTGTGAACAATGATTTTTTAACTATTTTTATCGAAATTATTTTTGATAAAAATTTACGTTATGAAATTATTTAGACTTTTTATTATTAGCCTGTTTCTGTTGTTCGGTATAATTACAAAATCACAAATCGTATTTAATGGTGGAATAATGGGTGGACTTGTCGGTTCACAAGTTGCCGGCGACACTTACTCAGGTTTTGACAAACTTGGATTTTCGGGGGGTGTTTTTGCCAATCTTGAAATATCAAGTCATTCGTTGTTACAAATGGAGTTATCATTCATCCAAAAAGGAAGTCGGTTTAATCCCGAACCCGAGAAAGGCCTTTTCGATGAATATATAATGAGATTAAACTACATTGAGCTGCCTGTTTTATTTCAATATAGTTTTTTGAAGAAATTTAAAGCCGAGGCTGGAATTGGCTGTGATTTTTTATTAAGCCATTTTGAGGAAAAAAATCATCAAAGTGTTGCAGATAATCCTTTTAGAGAAATGAATCTAAATCTTATTTTTGGATTGTATTATGCAATTGACGAGAAATTTTCTGTTAATTTCCGAACAAATAATTCAGTAACCGGATTACGTAAAAACAAACAGGGTGTGCCGCGTTTTGGTTCCTATGGACAATATAGCGATGCCTTAGTACTTTCAATTTATTACCAAATAAACAGGTTTTAAAATGGAAGAGAAAACTAAGCTTATAGCTTTTTGCGGCCTTTATTGCGGCGAATGTTTTGCTTATAAAGGTAAAATTGCCGATTTATCAAGAGACTTGCGTAAAGAATTAAGACAATCTAAATTTGAAAGGCTTGCACCCAATATCCCATTTAAAGAGTTTAAAAACTACAAGGAAAGCTACGAATGTTTGGGGGCATTAGTTCGATTGAGGTGCAAAAATGCATGTCGTGGCGAAGGAGGTAATCCATTTTGTGTGATCAGAAAATGTTGTCGGAAAAAGGAAATTATAGGGTGTTGGGAATGTAATGATTTTGAAGTTTGTAAAAAACTTGATACCTTAAAAGTAAGCCATATTGATGCACATATAAAGAATCTAAGAAAGCTTAAAAAGAAAGGTGTAGATGAATTTTTAAGTGGAAAAAAATATTGGTAAGAATTGTCCGATATTTTTTCAGGATTATTAAGGTTTTGAATAAAAATTGTATATTAATGAAGTTAATTATTGGAGTAACAGGTGCAAGCGGTGCAATTTATGCCAAGCTTCTTTTTCAGAAAATTAAATCTTTGTCTTCTCAAATTGAAGAATGTTGTGTTATTTTTTCTGAAAATGCCAAAACAGTTTGGAGGTATGAATTAGGAAATGAAGATTATGAGGATATTCCATTTAAAATTTATGAACCAAATGATTTTTTCGCACCTTTTGCTTCCGGATCGGCAAATTTCGACACCATGATTATTTGTCCATGCACAATGGGAACTCTTGGAAGAATTGTTTCGGGAATATCAAATGATCTGATGACTCGTTCAGCCGATGTAATTCTGAAAGAAAGACGAAAATTAATTCTTCTTACCCGTGAAATGCCTCTAAATTTTATCCATTTAGAAAACATGAAAAATATCACTCTCGCCGGTGGTATTATTTGCCCTGCTTCACCTACATTTTATAGTAAACCAAAAAATATTTCCGAACTTTGCGAAACAGTGATTGATAGGCTAATATCACTTACAGGTTTAAAAACAGATTCATTTTCGTGGGGAGGTGAGAAGTAAATAATCATAATCCAAAAAAAAGAGTTAAAGACAAAAGTAAAAGAAAATTGTTAAACTGTTTTCATGTAGCCATATAGCAATTTAGCCATTACACCTAATATTATAAGAAATTCTACTTTTTATGTTATCTTAAAATTGAACAACCCTGAATTAGTTAATATATTGCCTTTAGAAAATCCGCTTACAGAAATAAAAAAATAATACTTATCCAATCTCCTTAATTATTTTCTCATTCCCTTATTTTCACAATAAAAGTTCCATTAAATTCGACTTAAATTCCAAAACTTTAATTAGTGTTTGTAGGAAAACTAAATATTCTGGAAGGCTTAGTCAGAAAACGTCAAGTTCGAGGCTTGCGAAGTTCAGAAAACCATGAGTTTACTATTGTAATCGATTGGTTTTAAGAACAAGCATAACGAAGAAATTGGCGTTTTCTGGCAAGCACTAATTGGGATAAACCAAAGTACCCTCACCAATCATCTTTACAAGGTATCCTTCACCGGGTATTGCATCGCCGAGGCCATTAACCCAGTTAGGCCCAATTTTTCTTAAAGTCTGACCTTGCGAGTTTCTTATGAATTCAAGATTATCGTTTAAAATGCTTTCAAAGGCTTCCAATGCATCCATTGGGTCAATAGGAAAATAACTTATAAACTGAAATCCCAATTGAAGTTCAATAGGAGTTTGCGGGTCAATTGGCCCACCCAGAATTATAAATGAACCGGCATTGAACATTTTAAAAAGGTAACCTTCTTCTACTTCCCAGTCACCGATATTGTTAACCCAATTCGGGCCAATCTTTCTTATCATTGACCCACTTGAATTCCTGACAAAATCAAGATTATCATTTAAAACATCACTTAATAAAATCAACATATCGGGTTCATTAGGAATCAAATTTGTTGAAACAAACTGAAACCCTTCTTGCAGAAAAACATGCTGTATTGCGGCCGGGGTTACTTCAAATAAATCTTCGCCGAGAATTTCACCGGTAATAGTATTTGAAATCAAAATATCCCAAAATCCCAATGCTGCATCAGTAGGAATTAATAAAATAAGATTAATCTCATTATCATTGATAACTTCAATTACTTCCGGATACATTTCTTCAGCCCCCTTCTGGAAAACTACATCTGTATCACCTGATAAAAAGTTAGTGTTTTCACAAATAATTGTTATTCCGACATTAGTTCCCTGTGCTCCGTTTGAGGGTTCAACAGAAGTGATTTCAGGATTTACTTCAAACATCAGCCCGAGATTATCGACAAACAGCTTCGAACCTGCAACGGGGCTTAATTGAGCCGATGATAGAAACAAAATATTCATGGTATCGGGTTCTTCGTTCGAGAAATACATAATGTCGGCAGAGAAATCAGTCCATGACGAAACGGAATTAGTTACAATTTTTGCACCCATCCCGATAGTGTCTGGAACTCCTCCCGGATTATGTTTTAATAACACTATTGCCATCAATGCCTGGTCACCTGAATTAGGAGAGTATTTAAAATTACCCGTAAATTGCGAGGGCCTTCCCGTAAAAGGCACACCTCCTGTAATCGAATATTCCTGAGTTGCAATATTTATCTCAAATTCCCCAAGGGTAAGAAAACCGGGTATAGTTCCAACAAAAATAATATCTCTCGATTCAAGTTTGGCTGAATAATTCCCGCTATAACTGTCGGTTGATTTAGTAACCGTTATTACTCCTATTCCTGCTGTATAAGAATTTGGCGAATTCCAGTCAATCGGGTCTTCATACGAACCAAATGATTCCCAATATTCAAAATCATTATTAGGAATTTGGTTTTGAGCAAATACCTGTCCTTGAAAAAGCGGTATTAAAAGTAGCAATGAAATTAGATTGATTAAATTTTTCATAATAGTAATATTATAAGTTTTATAAATATTTTGCAAGTTATGAATTTTTAAAAAAAACTAAGTATTTTTTTCAACATTTATTTTCAACTAAAATGCCCAAGTAAATTTAATTATTTGGTGTCAAATAACTTATTATGTGAATTATCACGCAATGGCCGCAAAAATATTCGGTAGAGTAGAGTACAGAGCAAACACAGACTTATTTACTCTGTAGCCCCCTCGTCAAACCGTACGTGCGGTTTTCCCGCATACGGCTTTCCTAAAAACTTTCATCTTAAAGTATTCGCAGGTCGTATTCCAGAGGTCACATATGGATTTATCAATCCATATTCTTTAACTAATTTGTTAAAGGCTTGTTGACCGTACAAGCGTGATTTCCTCTGACTCTTACGATTATAGTATCGAAATAGTCTTTTACGCAAATATCCCTCTAATTCTCTGAAGGCTACTTGTGTGTAACTTACTTTCTCAATTTTGTAATAATTCATCCATCCTCTTATTATTGGGTTTAATTCAAACACTACTTTTTCTGCCGGATAATGTCCAATGGATTTTAATTTCAGATTAATCTTCTGTCTTATTTTCTTTCGGGATTTCGCTTTTGGTTTTATATTCAAAAACTTGTTCCTATTTGAAAATATACTTCGGTCATACCTGAACGTAAATCCTAAAAAATCAAATGATTCTTCTTTTGCATTTACCAACTTACTCTTGTCTGTATTTATCTTTAATCCCATTCTTTCCAAATAACAATGTATTTTGTCTATGATTTCTTGGTTGATATGTTTTGACATCAAAATAAAATCATCTGCATATCGTATCATCCTTATTCCTCTTTTTGAGAAATATCCTTCGGGATTGTTTATTATCCTGTCAAGCAAATTCATGTATATATTTGCTAATAATGGTGATATTACTCCTCCTTGAGGCGTTCCTTTTGTATTACTTTTTCCGCCTGTGTATTTTCCGTCTTCTTCTACTATGGGTACTTTTAACCACAGTTTTATGAGATGGAATACTCGGGGGTCGGCTATTCGCTCTTTCAAAGCTATCTCTAACTTTTTATGAGGTATTGTGTCGAAGTATTTACTTAGGTCGGCATCATAAACTGTTTGCTTTCCTTGTTTGAGATTGTCTCGTATTTCGGTTATTGCTCCTTTTGCTGAACGTTTTGGTCGAAATCCGTGTGATGAATCATCAAAGTCGGCTTCAAATATTGGCTCTATGACTATTTTACAAGCTTGTTGCACAACCCTGTCTCTTATGGTTGGAATGCCTAATGGTCGTTTACCGCCATTTTCTTTCTCTATCCATACTCGCTTTACAGCTTGTGGTTTATATGTCCGCTTTCTTAAGTCTTCACTTATTTCACTTAAAAACTTTTCACGCCCGTACTTCTCAACATCGGCAAAAGTCTGTTTATCTATTCCGGGATTTCCATTCTTGGATTTAGAGCGTTTATAAGCTTCCAATAGAATATATTTCTGGAATACCTTGTCATAGAGTATGTAAAATTTGTAGCTGCTTTCCTGCTTGGCTTTCAGATATAGTTTTAGTTGTAAAAGTCGTACTCTTTCCTTTGAGGTCATATCTTTACGCTTCTTTTGCGAAAGTGATGTTATCTCCTGTTGAACTTGTTGTTGAATACTGGTTTCTTTCTTCAATTCTGTTGTATTTATTTTATCTAAAACTTTTGTTTATAGTAATGTCCCTTCCCTACTCCTAAGTTATGTTGTCTTAGGTATCATCAGTACTACGAACATCTCCGCCACCCTCAGCTATTGTCGTGTCATACAACACTGTTAGGGCTTCCCATGTTCATACGCAACCCTTACTATGCACGCCATCCCATCCTACTCCGTGCAGCCATATCGGTGCATATTGTCGTTGCTTCCCAATATGTTTCAGGTTTCGCCCTCTTTGGGAGGTTGACCACTGCAAATTTGCGTAACGAAGCCTGACTGGGTTCATTTGCATTACGGCTTACATAGTCGCTTGTCATGAACTTAGAACGGTTCGTTTCCTCCCCGCTCCTCACGACTGCTTCAAACTGAACGACAAATTGGTCTGTGTAATCCTTTCATATTACCGGGTTTTTAATTATTATATAAACGTACGCTTCGTGGCGTACCAAAAAACGCAAAGA
>JAEINX010000044.1 GCA_016342645.1 Bacteroidales bacterium
GATTGTTTTGAAATTATTTGTTCTACTAAAGTAGTTCTTTTTTTCTTTCCAGACCCTCAAAATAAATTTTAGCCTTTAACCTTTATTTTTTCATAAGTATAAAATTTTTTTGTATAATTGCATAACAATTTACTAAAAATTGGATTTTGGCAATTTAAGTTTATAATAAACTAAAAAATTTTAATCATGAAAAAAATTTTCACAATTGGCTTAGTAGTTCTAAACCTGATCATTACACAACAAGTTTTTCCTCAAAAGGAAAACACAAAAGACCCTTTAACAGGCGAACAGCAAATTGAACTTTCGGAGGGCTATAGTTTTATATCCTCACGAATTATTGCTGAAAACCCCGATATGCAAGATATTTTACAAAACAATCTTGCTAATCTTGAATTTGTCAGAAATTCAGCAGGGTATATGTTACAAAAAATAGGGCCAAACTGGGTAAATAGTATTGGTGACTGGGTAAATACCGAAGGATATTTATTTAAAATGAGTTCGGCAGGTGATTTAACAATTACAGGAGATGTAACTGATCCCCAAACACCGCTTGAGCTCTCAACTGGTTATCAAATAATAGGTTATTTACCTGACCAGCCTTTAAATACCGAAGAAGTTTTTCAGGATATTTTGGAAAGCCTTGAATTTGTTCGCAATACAGCAGGTCTTATGTTTCGAAAAATTGGCCCGAATTGGGTTAACAGTATAGGCGATATGCAACCCGGCGAAGGTTATCTTGTTAAAATGCTTGCTGCTGATGTTTTAATTTACCAGGGTTCCTCATCATTTATCTGTGGCGATCCGTTTACCGACCCTCGCGACGACAAAACCTACAGTACCGTGCAAATTGGTGACCAATGCTGGATGGCAGAAAATCTTAACATTGGTCTGATGATAAATGGAACTGAAGAAATGACAGACAATGGTGTAATTGAAAAATATTGTTATGATAATACTACTGCTAATTGCGATGAATACGGAGGCTTATATCAATGGAACGAAATAATGCATTATACAACTACTCCTGGTGTGCAAGGTATTTGTCCTGTAGGCTGGTATATTCCTACCGATGATGAATGGAAAATTTTGGAAGGCACAGTGGATAGCCAATATCCTGTTGGCGACCCGATTTGGAATAGTACAGGATCTCGTGGCTACGATGCAGGAGAAAAATTAAAATCATCAACAGGCTGGTATTCTAATGGAAATGGGACAAATGATTTTGGGTTCACAGCCATTCCAAGCGGTAGTCGCCATTATTTAGGTACTTTCAAAAACATAGAGAAGTATGACTATTTTTGGTCTTCTACTGAGGATGGTAATTACGATGCCTGGTACCGTCACTTGAAGTATTACTTAAATAATGTATACCGTTATTATGGTACTAGGGATAACGGTTTATCAGTTCGTTGCTTAAAGGATGACTTTACACCGGTAAACCAGCCCCCCGAACCACCATCTTCTCCCACTCCTGAGAATGGAGCCGAATACCAATCAATTGAAGTTGATCTTTCTTGGACATGCACCGACCCTGATGGCGACCCTCTGACTTATGATGTTTATTTTGGTACAGAAACTACACCACCTCTTGTAAATACAGGCCAAACAGAAACAACTTATGATCCGGGAACATTGGAAAACAACACAGAATATTTTTGGATGATTATTGCTCACGACGACCATAGCAATACGACCGAAGGCCCCGTTTGGAATTTTACAACCGCTGCAAACTTACCGCCTGAACCACCATCTTCTCCCACTCCTGAGAATGGAGCAGTAAACCAACCTATTGAACCGGAACTTTCGTGGACTTGCACCGACCCCGAAGGTGATCCATTAACTTATGATGTTTATTTTGGTACAGTAAATCCACCACCGCTTGTATATTCAGGTCAAATGTTAACAACTTATTATCCGGGAACATTAGAAACAAACACAGAATATTTCTGGATAATTGTAGCTCACGACAACCATAGTAATATAACCGTAGGGCCTGACTGGAGTTTTACTACAACAATGCATCCAACATGCCCCGGAATACCTACAGTATCTTATGAAGGACAAGTTTATAATACAGTTTTAATTGGTGAGCAATGCTGGCTAAAAGAAAACCTTAATGTAGGTATTATGTTAAGCGGTAGCAATTACCCAACTAACAATGGTGTAATTGAAAAATATTGCTACAATGACAATCCAGCCAATTGCAATGAATACGGTGCACTTTACAGATGGAACGAAATGATGGGATATAGTATAACACCCGGAGTGCAAGGTATTTGTCCTACCGGCTGGAATTTACCAACCAAGGAAGAATGGATTATTTTATCTGATTATCTTGGAGGTAATGCAGGTGGAAAAATGAAAGAAACCGGCACATCACATTGGTGGACTCCAAATACAGGCGCTACAAATGAAAGCGGGTTTACTGCTCTTCCGGGTGGTTACCGTGACTATTATGGTGATTTCGACAATCTTGGAAACTCCTGCTACTTTTGGTCGACGACTCCAGGTGCTTGGTACTTGCAACTCATTTATACCAGCGGTACCGTGTACAGTGGCGGTTTACATATTAATAATGGTTTTTCAGTTCGTTGCATGAGGGGTGTCCCTCCGGCAAACCAACCCCCGGAACCACCAGAATTACCTATTCCTGAGGATGGAGCAGTAAATCAACCTATTGAACCGGAACTTTCGTGGGATTGCACCGACCCTGAAGGCGATCCATTAACTTATGATGTTTATTTTGGTATAGTAAATCCACCACCACTTGTATATTCAGGTCAAGTATTAACAACTTATTATCCGGGAATATTAGAAACAAACACGGAATATTTCTGGATAATTGTAGCTCACGACAACCATAGTAATACAACCGTAGGGCCGGACTGGAGTTTTACTACAACAATGCATCCAACATGCCCCGGAATACCAACAGTAACTTATGAAGGACAAGTTTATAATACAGTTTTAATTGGTGAGCAATGCTGGCTAAAAGAAAACCTTAATGTAGGAACTATGATAAACAGCACTGAAGAAATGACAAACAATGGTATAATTGAAAAATATTGCTATGATAATAATACTGCTAATTGCAATGAATACGGAGCACTTTACCAATGGAACGAAATAATGCAATACACCACAACACCCGGGTTGCAAGGTATTTGCCCAAGCGGCTGGCATTTACCAACCGGAGGAGAATGGAATATTTTGACTGGTTATCTTGGAGGAGCCGTTGTTGCCGGTGGGAAAATGAAAGAAACCGGCACAACACATTGGATGTCACCAAATACAGGGGCTACAAATGAAAGCGGGTTTACGGGCCTACCGGGCGGTTACGTGGCCATCGAATTTGGCGGTCTAACAAGTTACGCCATCTTTTGGTCGTCGAGTGAGTACGAATACAGTTATACTGAAGCTATGGGATGTAACCTAAGCTTTTTAAGCACTGGGGCATTTAATGACCATTATGTTAAAACGCGTGGTGTTTCAGTTCGTTGTATAAAGGATGAAAATTAGATGTTTACCTGCCGTTTGCGAAAGCTATTGGAAAAGCGAAAGCAGGTATGATATTTAAAAATACGAGTTAATAGGTCGATTTTTTTTAAAATGACAAATTATAAAACCTGACCCATATGGGTCAGGTTTTTTTGAGAGAATTTTTAATGAAAAATATAGGTTTTCTCTTAGCTTTTTATATTTTTGCCAGTCGTTATGAATATGGTTTCATATCGTTTTTTAAAGAAATAAAAAATGAAACCTTTTAAAAAGGAAAAGAAAAATAGTTTTTTTCTTAATTATAAAATTTGGTTATCAAATGTTAGTGGTGATGGAGTAATTGATGAAATGAAATATCGATTGCTAACGCTAATCGATGAAAAAGGTTCCCTGAAAGCTGCTACTAAAGAAATAGGCATAAGTTATAGAAAAGCATGGGGTGATTTAAAACGTGCTGAAGAAGTTCTGGGTTATCAACTCACCGAAAAACAACGCGGCGGTTTAAAGGGAGGCCGTTCAATAATTACCGAAAGAGGAAAAAAACTTCTTGAGGCTTATGATGCATTTCATCAAAAATTTGATGATTCCATTGAGGAAGCTTTTGATGAGTTTAATAATAGAATTAAAAATGATTAGAAGAGAATTAAGAAATTTTGGACTTCTTCTTGCTTTAATTTTTCTCTTTTTTTCTTGTCATAATACTGAAAATAAGAATAATTCAAGCCAAATTAGAGAATATGACGGTGAACTGATAATTTTTCATGCCGGTAGCTTGTCGGTTCCATTTAAGCAAATTGCCCGGGAGTTCAATAAAATTTATCCTAATGTTGAAATCAAATCAGAATCAGCAGGAAGTGTTCGTTGTGCCCGAAAAATAATTGATTTGAAAAAAGATTGTGATGTTTTTGCCTCAGCCGATTATTCGGTTATCGAAAAAATGATGATTCCAAATTACTCCGATTGGAATATTAATTTCGTTAGCAACGAAATGGTAATTGCTTTTAATGAAAAATCAAGGTTTAAAAATGAGATCAATGAAAATAACTGGTATAATATTTTATTGAAAAAAGAAGTTTCCTTCGGACGTTCCGACCCCAATTCAGACCCTTGTGGCTATAGAAGTGTATTGACAAGCAAACTTGCCGAAAAATTCTATGAAAAACCAGGCCTTTCTGAAAAACTTTTATCAAAAAACCATAGGTTTATTCGACCGAAAGAAGTTGACTTACTTGGACTTCTGCAAGTAAATGCTATTGATTATATTTTTATTTATCGCTCTGTTGCCAAACAACATAATTTAAATTATATTATTTTACCCGATTCCATAAATTTGAGAACGAAGAAGTTAAAAGATTTTTATTCAAGTGTTACAGTTAAAATTAACGGTAAAAAGCCAGGTGTGTTTATTACTCTAAAAGGCGAACCAATGGTATATGGAATTACGATTTTAAAAAATGCCCCGAATAAAAACGCAGCTTTTGCATTTGTCGATTTTCTGCTTTCAGAGAAAGGAATGAAAATTATGAAAGAAAATGGGCAGCCTTCCTTAATTCCTTCTAAAAGTAGTACTTATAAAAATATCCCTTTAGGATTGAAGAAATATGCCGAACAATAAGAATGATGCCGAATACAAGATAATTATAAAAAAAAATGTCAAATTTAATTAATTATAAAAAATATCAATATTTAAATTAAGTATAAATGAAAAAGTTAATAATTAGTATGTTAGTGATTTTAACAATGGTTTCTTTTACAGCTAATTCGCAATCGGAAGAAACAAACGATTTTTACGATAATGCTGAAACTTATAGTTTGTTTGGGCCGGAAGAGATTTTAATCCAAGGTGAAATTTCAAACCCCGGGATTGTTGATATGACCAAATTTGAAAAAAGATCGTTGATTGTCAAACAGACTGTTCTGAACGATGATAAAAATAAATTTGTCGGAGCTTATCGTTTCGATGGCTATTCAATTTATGATTTGCTGAATGATAGAATTTTAAAGAAAAAAAACGAAGAGCATTTTAAACCGATTATTGATTTATTCGTAATTATTGAAAACGAAAAAGGTGAATCATCCGTGTTGAGTTGGGGCGAAATTTATTATCCCATACATAGGCATGAAATAATTATTGCCACTAATGTTGCTCGCATTGTCCCATCAAAAACAAATGAACTTTGGCCGCTTCCAAGCGAAACTAAACTTATTGTTGCTTCTGATTTAATTACCGAACGCAATATTTCCATGCCTATAAAAATTACTGTCGTTTCGGCAGAAAATATATTTGAGGTACGCAAAGGGTTAAAACCAATGTATTCACCAGATATTAAAATATTTAAAAATAATAATGAAGTTATAACTTTAAAAAAATTACCTAAAAATATTAAAAATGAGGATTATGAAGCGATTTTTTACGGTAGAGGCCGAGGAATACACTCAACAACTCCTTTTATTGGTGGCAGGTTGAAAGACATTCTTAAACCTGAATTTGAATTCAATATTGAAAATCTTAAAAATGGAATATTCGTAATTGCTGCCGAAGATGGTTATCGCGGTGTTTTTACTTTTAGCGAGTTAATGAATAGAAATGATCAATCTGAAATCCTTCTCATCGAAGATATTGATGATAAAAACGGGGGAGCATTCAGATTGTTTCCAAGCTGCGATTTCTTCTCCGATAGGGCAATTAAATCAGTAAAAGAAATTCATTATTCGAAAATTAAAAAATAAATATTTTGTAAAAGATTCATAAACAAAGAAATATAGAAATATGTTTTTTATTTGAATATTGTATATTGTAATTTATAAATATATACATTTGCACTCTCAAAATTATGAGAAATCATGCTGCGGATGTGGCGTAATTGGTAGCCGCGCTAGACTTAGGATCTAGTGGTCCTGGACCGTGGGGGTTCGAGTCCCTTCATCCGCACTTTCTTTTAATTTTAATAGAACAACAAGTAAAATTTTATTTCTTAAATAATCAATTGCAGTTTTGTTTTTGACAATAGTTTGTATATTTTTGTGAAAATTTAATAAAAAAATGCAAAATTTTAAAGATGTAATTTTTTTGAAAAATTTGTTTTGTAAAAAAGTAAGTATCTGAAATATACTTCTGATAATTAAGAGACAATGTATGTTTAAATACCAAATGTTATATATTTTTATTATTGTTTTTCTTAATTTTTTACCTTTTTCTGCTTTTTCTTCAAATTTATCTGAAATTGATAGTTTGAAAACTGTTTTAAAAGTTACTGATGGCCCTGAAAAAGCGACAATTTTTAACGCTCTTTCAAAAAAGATTCTTTCTGATTCAGCCGAATATTCCTACGAATTTGCTGATTCGGCTTTAAGGATTTCAAAGAAATTTAAATTAAAAACCGAAGAGATTTTAGCATTAACCAATTTGGGTGATGCATCCTATTTTTCTAATAAAATAAATAGAGCTAAAGATTTTTATCAACAAGCAATGGTTTTATCTATTGAATTGAAAGACTCTTCTTTTCTAGCAATAAACTATAGAAATTTAGGATATGTTTATTTAAAACTTTCTGATTATAAGAATGCCCTTGATAATTTCAGCAAATCTCTTGAATGTGAAAAAATAGGTGGTTCAGAAAAAAAAATTGCTGAAGCCTTAAACAATGTTGGCTTAGCTAATGATTATCTTGGGAGGTATAAAAATGCTCTTGATTATTATTTACAGGCTGTTAAAATTAATGAAACCATCTACAATAAAGAAGGAATTTCAACATCTTCTAATAATATTGGTAACATTTATATAACATGGGGGAATAATGAAAAAGCATTATTATATTACCTGAAATCCTTGAAGATTGAAGAAGAATTAAACTCCAAAAGTGGTATTGCTATTGCATTGAATAACATTGGAATTGTTTATCATAATTGGAAAAATTACGATAAAGCACTCGAATATTATCAGCAAGGCCTAAATATTGAAAAGGAATTACAAAACAAACCTGGTATTGCAAAATCAATGAATAATATTGCAATAATATTTGATGAAACCGGTAAATTCGATGAAGCAATTGATTATTATAATAAATCATTGGAGCTTGAAAAAGAAATTGGTGACCAAATAGGTGTTTCAATTTCTTTAAGCAATATTGGAGAATTTTACGAAGAAAGAAATGATTACGATAAGGCTTTTGATTATTATATGAGGTCTATAAAAATTGATGAAAAAATAGGAAATAAACCTGGTATTGGGCAAACATACAATCAATTAGGAAATCTTTTTGCTCGAAAAAAGCAATATAAAAAAGCAATAAACTACTACATTAAAAGCAATGAAGTTGTAGAGCCACTAAATATTATCGAAACAATTGCTGAAAATTATAAGGGGCTTGGAAATATTTATGCAAATATCAATGATTTCAACAAGGCATATTATTATAGTAATAAATATCACGCACTTAATGATTCAATTTTTAGTATAGAAATGTTAGAACGGCAAAATAATCTTCAAGCTGATTTTGAAATTGAAAAGAGAGAAAAAGAAATTGAATTATTAAATGCTGAAAAACAAGTAAAAGCCTTAGAAATTAGTAAAAAAGAACTAAAAATAAATCGTCAGGATTTTTTAGTTTATGTACTTTATTTTGGAATTGTTGCATTTTTATTTTTCTTCTATCTGTTAATCAGACAGAACGCTAATAAAAATAAGGCTAATAAACTTTTGCACCTTCAAAACGAGGAAATTAAAAAAAATCGTATTGAAATTATCGCTGCAAAAGAAAGTGCCGAGGAATCCGATAGATTGAAATCTGCATTTTTAGCAAGTGTTTCACACGAAATTAGGACACCCCTGAACGGCATTCTTGGTTTCTCCGAGCTAATTAGAGATATGGAACTTTCGCTATCTGAAAGGAATGAATATATTGACTTAATTAGTTTGAATGGCCAACAATTGGTTGCTATATTAAATGACATTATTGATATTTCTCAAATTGAAACCGGCCAATTAAAAATGAACCCTATTGACTGTAATATTGATAGCCTTTTATTTGATTTGTTAACTTATTATGAGGGATATAAAAAGATTATTGGGAAACCCGGCATTAAAATAAGACTAAAAAAAAATCAAATTAAATCAGACTTAATTCTAAAAGTTGATACCTACCGCTTGAAACAAATACTTTCAAATCTTATTGGAAATGCAACCAAATTTACAGATAAAGGCTATATCGAATTTGGTTATATTTTCAAGAATGAAGTAATTGAGTTTTTTGTAAAAGACACCGGTATAGGTATTCCAAAAGAAAATCTTGAAATGATTTTTGATAGATTTCGCCAGGTTGATGAAACATTATCGCGTGAATATGGTGGAACAGGCTTAGGGCTTGCGATTTCAAAACAATTAGTTAATCTTATGGATGGGGATATTTGGGTTAAGTCGGAAGTTGGTAAAGGCTCGACATTTTATTTTGCCCTGCCTCTTGCTTTAGAAAGTGACAAAAACCTGCAAAATATTAACGATGACTCACAAACAAATAAATTTAATTGGCTGGGAAAAAATATTTTAGTTGCTGAAGATGTTAAATCAAATTTTGATTTAATTAATATTGAATTAAAAAAATCTAATGCTACGGTAATTCATGCAAGAAATGGTAAAGAAGCTCTTGAAATAATTAAAACTCAAGATAGTATAGATTTGATTCTAATGGATTTGGAAATGCCAGTCATGAATGGAATGGATGCAACAATAGAAATAAATAAAATTAATAATAAAGTACCAATTGTTGCTTTAACGGCTTACGCAATGCAGCATCAAAGAAAAGAAATTTTAAAACTACCTTTTAAGGAATATATTACAAAGCCTGTAAACTTGAATATGTTATTGGAAACTATTGGAAAAATTTTTTCTAATAAGTAAGAAATGTTTTAGCAATATTTAAATTTCTGTAAAAATAAGATCATTTCTGTCTAATGAATTATGATATAATAACAATTTTAGGACCCACAGCAAGCGGAAAAACCACCCTTGCATCTAATTTGGCCTCTAAATTAAATGCTGAAATAATTAGCGGCGATTCAAGGCAGGTTTATCGGGGTATGGATATTGGAACAGGAAAAGATTTAATAGATTATGTAGTTGGAAAACAAACGATTCCCCATCATTTGATCGATATAGTGGATGCCGGATGTGAATATAATGTATTTGAATACAAAAAGGATTTTTATAAAGTTTTTAATGAAATAAACCACCGAAAAAAAATTCCAATTTTATGTGGAGGTAGTGGAATGTATATCGAATCAGTACTTAGCGACTACCGGCTTATTCAGGTTCCTGAAAATTTGGCCTTAAGAGATGAACTTGAAATAATTAATACCGAAAAGCTTGTTGAAATACTTTCATCCTACGGCTCACTTCATAATGTTTCGGATACATCTGACCGAAGACGATTGATTCGTGCCATCGAAATTCAACAATTTTATAAAACCTATGAAAATATTCAAACAAAAATCCCTCCCATCAAAAGTATTATTTTCGGAATTGATTTGGAAAGAGAAGAAGTGAGAAACAGTATCACAAAACGATTAAACGCAAGGCTTCAGCAAGGAATGATAGAAGAAATTAAAGCCTTGATGAAAAGTGGACTATCAAGCGATCAAATAAAATTTTATGGACTGGAGTATAAATTTTTAACTTCTTATGTTAAGGGGGAACTTTCTTATGACGAAATGTTTAGGCAATTAAATACAGCAATTCATCAATTCGCAAAACGACAAATGACATGGTTTAGAAGAATGGAAAAAAAGGGATTTAAAATAAATTGGATTGATGGAAAATTAAATTTAGAGGCTAAAATTGAAAAATGTATGGAAATTATTAATAGTTTTGAATAAATTATTTATTTGACTCTATATGAATAAACTTAATCTAAAAATGAAAAAAATACCCTTATTATCAATTTCACTAATTTTTTTATCATTGATTTTATTTTGTTTTTCCTGCAAAAAAGAAGATATTGACAATGTTTTTCCTGTTGTGAAAATATTAGGTGAAAATCCTATGGAAATTCTATTAAATTCTGAATTTGACGACCCTGGAGCTGAATATTGGGATGATGTTGCAGTTTATTCAAGCAGAATTGATTCTGATCTTGATGTAAATAAAATCGGGTCTTATGAAATTGATTATATAGTTTTAGACGAAGCCGGGAACGAAACAATTGCCACACGAATTGTTGATGTAATTGTTGATCAATCGTCTTTTGAATCAGCTTATGGTGTTTCCGATACAATTTCATCCGGCCCTAACGAAGGGATTCATAATTATTCCTCAATCATAACACCTTCAGCATCATTTAAGAATAAATTATTGTTTTCAAATTTTGCAGGTTTGGGAACATCTTATGTTGCCATTGTAGAGTTTAATAAAATTGGCGGGCTCACTATTCCTCAACAATTATTATCTGAAACTCAAGACTCTTTGTCGGGTAGTGGAATGTTAGCAAAAGATGGGAAATCAATTCATTTAGATTTTTCAATTACCTACAAAGATGGTTCGGGTACAGATATTGGAAAAGCAACTTGCTTGAAAATTGATATGTTAGAATTCTGATTGAAAATCAGAAATCACTCACCCTTAGCTTTATCCTTTAAAAGAGGAACAAACCTGAATGTTCCATGTTTAGTTTCCTTATAATCTGTTTCAGAAGTCTTTACAATTTTGGTCATTATTTGCACATCTCTTTGCCCGATAGGTGCTACTAAAATACCTCCAATTTTTAATTGATCAATCAAAGCCTGAGGAATTGAGTCAGCACCGGCTGTGATCAAAACTTTATCGAAAGGAGCAAATGCTGCTAACCCCTTATAACCATCGCCATAAAATAATTTTGGATTGTAGTTTAATGATGGAAGAAATTCTTTTGCTTTATTAAACAATATTTTTTGCCTCTCAATTGAGAACACTTTTGCACCCATTTCTATCAAAACACAAGCTTGATATCCTGACCCTGTTCCAATTTCAAGAATTTTATCACCTTTTTCGATTCTCAATAATTCTGTTTGAAAAGCAACCGTATAGGGTTGAGAAATAGTTTGTCCGGCAGAAATTGGAAAAGCATTATCCTCATAAGCAAAATCCAAAAAAGTTGAGTCCATAAAAAAATGTCTTGGCACGGCTCCAATTGCCTCTAAAACTTTTTCGCTAATTCCACCTCTTTTCCTAATCGTTTCAACTAATTTTTTTCTAAGCCCCTTATGTCTGAACGAATCTATCATATTTTTTTGTAACAAATTTTATTTTCAAATAAAAAAAATAAAAAAGCATTTTATTTTATCATTATTGCAGCGAAATTAATAATTTCGCAGACTTAAAATAAATACCTCTATAAAAAAAAATACATGTTAAATATAGGAGTTTTAGGAGCAGGACATCTTGGAAAAATACATCTTAAATGTATTAAAGAGATACCTAACTATAATTTATTGGGTTTTTATGATCCAAACAAAGAAATTTCTGAAAAGGTTGAAAAAGAATTGAATATAAAACAATTTGATTCAATAAGCCATTTAATTGATTCTGTTGATGTTGTTGATATTGTTACACCAACCATCTCACATTTTGAATGTGCAATGCAGGCTGTAAAAAAATCGAAGAACGTATTTATTGAAAAACCGATTGTTACAACACCTTCTGAGGCTCGGGAGTTAATAAAAACTGCTGATGAGGCTAATATAAAAGTCCAAGTGGGGCATGTTGAAAGGTTCAACCCGGCTTTCCTTGCTGCATTACCATATTTTTCACAACCCATGTTCATTGAAACACACAGGTTGGCACAATTTAATCCAAGAGGAACAGATGTGCCTGTTATTCTCGATTTAATGATACATGATATTGATATAGTATTAAGTGTTGTGAAATCTAGTATCAAAAAAATTAGCGCAAGTGGAGTTTCGGTTGTTAGTGACACACCTGATATCGCAAACGCAAGAATTGAATTTGATAATGGATGTGTTGCAAATTTGACGGCAAGCAGGATTTCACTTAAAAATATGCGTAAATCTCGATTTTTCCAACGCGATGCCTATATCTCAGTTGATTTTCTTGAAAAAGAATTAGAAATTGTCAGAATGAAAGATGTTGATATAAATAATTGTGATCTCTTAGCAATGGTAATTGATCTTGGGGAAAATAAGGGATCGAAGCAAATATTTTTTGAAAAGCCGGAAATTAAGCAAATTAACTCAATCAAAACCGAACTTGAAAGTTTTTATGATGCCATTGTTAATAATTCAACACCTTTTGTAACAATTAATGATGGATATCATGCACTTGACGTAGCATATAAAATTATTGATAAAATTTCTAATTAATTTTTTCAGATTTTTTTAACATGCTATTTGCAGAAAATTATTGAATCATAATTATAATAATAGAACAAATAATAAGTTACTGTAATAAATAATTTCCTATCATAAAAAATGATAATGAATAAAATAAATTTTTGGGGAATAATTTCGTCTTTCTTTTTTGTAGTTTTACTTTCATCGTGTGATAAATTTGATTCCGATCAAGAAATTCCGGCGTATATTCAAATTGATACAATTGTTCTGGTTGATAATCCTGTCTTAAGTGAAGGTTCATTATCGAATAATATTACAGATGCCTGGGTTTTTATCAACGACCAATTACTTGGAGCTTATGAAATGCCTGCAACTTTTCCCGTATTAAATGAAGGGGTAGTTAAGATAACAATTATGCCGGGTATTAAATTAAATGGAATTGCTGCAACGCGTGTTGCTTATCCTTTCTATAAACAAATTGTTTTGAACAATGTAAAACTTGCTCCCGATTCCATCACAAAGTTAAATATTTCAACTTCATACATTGATGATACAGAATTTGCCTGGATTGAGGCTTTTGAGTTTACAAATATTTCATTAGACACCACTGCAAAAAGTAATGTAGGAATTCATGAAACGGCTCCAAGTTCTCCATTGACTTTTGAGGGACTTCATTCAGGAATGGTGACTCTTTTGAGCGAAGAAGATTTTTTTGAATGTGCAACTTATAATGCCTACGAACTACCACAATTAGGCCATCCGGTCTTTTTGGAGCTTAACTATAAAACTTCTAATGTATTAACTATAGGAATATTTGAACAAACAAGTAGTCAAATAATTCAAACACCGATAATTAATATTAATACATCGGAAACTTGGAAAAAGATTTATGTTAATCTTACACCAATTGTTAGTGCTTCAACTAATGCACTTGATTTTAAAATATTTCTTGGGGCTTTGATTGATGAAGGCCTCGACGAATCTCAAATACTTCTTGATAATTTAAAACTTATTTATAATAAATCGGATATTTGATGAATAGGAAATTACAAGTATTTAAATACGTAATAGCCGATTTATTATCTGCAATATTAGCTTGGAGTTTATTTTTTACATACAGAAAATATTCTATTGATCCAACTATATTTCAGCATCTTGAAGATGTTTTTACTGATACAAAATTTTACTATGGAATAATTGTTATTCCTTTATTCTGGTTAATTCTTTATGTATTAATCGGTACTTACAGAAAAATATACAGAAAATCAAGGCTAAAGGAATTAGGAGTTACATTTATAATTACTTTAATAGGAGTTATATTTATTTTCTTCTCATTACTCTTGGATGACGTAATCACTTCATACAAATCATATTATAAATCGTTTCTTGTACTTTTTTCCTTGCAATTTTTTATTACATTTCTTTTTCGCTTCATTTTATCATCTATCACTGCATATAAAATCCACAATAGGATTATAGGCTTCAACTCAATAATTGTTGGGAGTAATGGGAATGCCATCGCACTTTATCAAGAAATGGAAAACCAAAGAAAATCTTCAGGAAATATTTTCGTGGGTTTTGTTAACGCAATTCATTATAAAACTTATAAATTATCGAAATATCTTCCTCATCTTGGATATTATACCGATCTGAAAAAAATTATAAAGGAAAAAAAGATTGAAGAAGTAATTATAGCAATCGAAAGATCGGAAAACGACTCTGTTGATAAAATTATTTCTGAAATTGAAGAAACTCATGTTATTATTAAAATTATTCCTGTAATGCAGGATATTCTTTTCGGTTCGGTAAAAACTTCCTCAATTTTTAATGCACCCTTAATTCATATTTCTCCCGAATTAATGCCGGTTTGGCAACAATCTTTCAAAAGATTCATTGATGTTTCGGTTTCCATTCTTTGTATAATATTTCTTTTACCTGTATATTTAATTGTTGCTGTTGGAGTAAAACTCTCATCACCGGGTCCGATATTTTATTCTCAGGAGAGAATAGGAAAGGGAGGTGTCCCATTTTATATGCATAAATTTCGCTCAATGTTTAGTGATGCTGAAGCACAAGGCCCTCAACTTTCCTCAGAAAATGATAAAAGGATAACTCCATTTGGAAAATTTTTGAGAAAAGTACGATTAGATGAAACACCACAGTTTTATTCTGTTCTTAAAGGAGATATGTCTTTGGTCGGCCCACGCCCGGAACGACAATTTTATATTGACCAAATCATCGAACGATCTCCTCATTATAGACTATTATTGAAAGCAAAACCCGGCATTACATCCTGGGGCCAAGTCAAATTCGGATATGCCGAAAATGTGGATGAAATGGTTGAACGATTGAAATATGACATCCTTTATATCGAAAATCAATCGCTTGCAATGGATTTCAAAATAATGATTTACACTATTTTAATTGTAATTCAGGGTAGGGGGAAATAAATATTGAACCCATAAAATTGGGAACTTACAAAAAAGATTCTTAGTTGCACTTTTAAAAAGCAATAAACTGTTTTAACAGTTTTATGAATTATTTTTATTCTCGCATTTTAGCATACAATCGTTGTAGCATTTATCTATTTCTCCACTAAATTCGTAATAGTATCCCCCTATTTAACACTGCTTAATATCAAAGCCACCAACAAAGAACGTTCAATCAAGCTGTGTCTGATTATTCTTTCATTATCTGATAATAAAAATTCTCCCACAGGCCCAAGTCCATCTATTTTAGGCTGATCTTTGGAGATGTGACAAATATCTGAGGAACTCCATCGATGTTCCTTTGATATTCTAACATCAATTTGTTTTGTAATAGCTTGAATACTTTTGTAGAAATCATTGATTTTTTCGGTTTGTTCCATTGCAGGCCGTTTTTGTCCTCCTTCAAATTGAACCTGAAAAATCTTATTCCTTTTTTGTTGACTTATAATTTTTTTAATTTTCTGCTCAATAAGTTCTAATGTTTCTTTTGAATTATATCTCACACTTATACCGGCTGAGCCATAAGCATGTACTTTAAAAATGTTGCTTTTAAATTGAACATTGTATGGTGCAATCACATTCTCACTATCATTTCTTGAAATATCGGTAATTGTGGCCAAAGTTTTGTTAAAATTCATAGCTGTTATAGATACATTTTGAGAAATATTCTTTTTTATCAGCTTTGTTTCAAAATTATAAAGAGCAGAACCTGAGCGTGAAAGTATCAAACCACCATTTTTTGATGAACCACTTAAGGCAATTATTTTTTTTGCTAATTCCGCTTTTTGTTGAATAATGCTTTTTGAATATCTGCCATCAATTATTGAGTCGGTTGTTAACAAAATTCCAATTTTAAGCTTTTTTAATCCCCGTATAAATCTTAATGCTTGAAGTGCGGAAAGCAATATGGCAATACCACCTTTGTTTTCCCAAATACCTGTTCCTTCGAGATATTGTTCATGTTCTTTAAAATTCTCATGCTGTGCAAGCTTAATCCTATTATCAAGTGGTAATAAAATCAAATAATCAATTTCTTTTTCAAAGGAGTTTGTAAAATACATGATATTTCCAACCTCTAATTGTGGATATATTTCATGTGTAAAACCCAAATGGCTAAGTTCAGCACTAATTACTTCACTACAATGGTTTACTCCTTCCACATTTCGAAGATGCGAATTAGTATTAACCAGAGTTTTAAGGAATTTTTCGGTTTGCTGTTGCCTTGCTTTTATAAATGTTAGCATACGAGCTGATTGCGACATTTTACCTTTTTTACCTTCTTCAGGTAATTTTATCATCATGGTATTTGAAAAATAGCGTACCGAGGCAACATCAAGCATCTTATTTGTTAGGCTTTCAAAATTATAACCTGTGACTTTTGCTGCTGTCAAATATGAACCCGTTTCTCCCAAACTTGCCATTGAGTTTATCTCAAGAAGATAAATATTATTGTCTTCATCTAAACGAATATCAACTCGTGAAAAATCACGCAAGTTTAATGACTTAAAAGCCTCTTTACTTATGCTTTGCATTTTATCAGCCAAGGCAGGAGGAATATTTGCCGGACAAACTTTCTCTTTAGGCTTGCCTTGTTTATCTTCAACTGTTTGAATAGCATCGGGGTTGCCATCCAAATCAATTTCCAGAATAGGAAAAGTTTCAATAGGTGAATTCCCAAGCAACCCAACACAAAATTCCCTACCTCGAATAAATTGCTCAACCATTGCCTGTTGATCAAATTCTTTTAAAACAAATTGTATGGCCTCTCGTAAATCATTATCGTTATAAACAACTTTTAATCCAAATGAAACACTTTCCATTTTTGGCTTCACAATAACCGGATATTTAACTTTACTTAAATCTTCTTCGGGTGAATTAAATACCCAGAATTCAGGAGTAGGTAAATTATTGTTTTTCCATATAATTTTTGTCAAAACCTTATCTAAAGCTAATGTATGTCCCGATGGAGATGATCCCACATAAGGCAATCCAAGCATCTCAAGCATAGACGGGATGTGTGTATAACGGCTTTCGCCCTGAATACCATAAGCCATATTGAAAACCATGCCCATCTGTTCTCCTTCCATCACTCGGGGCATAAAATTTTCCAATCTGTCAATGATCTGCTTATTCCCATCCAGAATAGCAACATTATGACCCGCCTTTTCAAGGCTTTTGGCCACTTTTTTTACAGTCAATTCGTTATAAAATTCTTTGTTCTGCATCCCAAAAGTGTTAATAACCCCCTGTATGTCTTTGTTGTATATGATCGCTACCTTCATTAAAAAATCTCAGTATTTTGTTAGTCAATAATTTTACATATTTTCAAAAAATTCTTTACCATAAGCATTCCATCTTCACCCGAAACCTCAGGATGTGATTGAAATCCATAAATAGGTTTTTCCTTGTGTTTAATAATTTCGTTTGCACAAGTATCTGAAGTTGCTAAGCTTTCGAATGAAGGGGGCAGTTCCGAAACATGAAAGGTATGACGTTTAACTAATAAAAATTCTTGTTTTTTTAATCCCGAAAAAATAGGATCATCAGGTTTGGTTATTTTTACTAACTCTTTCTTGCTGTGATATTCGGATAATCTTTTTATACGCCCTCGGTATGCAATAGCTAAAATTTCATGCCCCAAACACATACCAAGCACCGGAACATCAAAATTTATTAAGGCTACAAAGTTTGAGGTTAAGTTTAACGGTTCAAAAGGATTGCCTCTTCCTCCTGAAAGTATAATTCCTTTTATTTCAGCTTTTGCAGATAAAGTAATGGGTTGGTTATGGTCAAAAAACACATAGTCAAAATCCTGTTCGGAGAGATATTGTCTTTTAAACTTTTTTATAAAGGCACTCTGATTGTCAATTATCAATAACATTGTTTCTTGTTTTTGTGAATCAAATGAATATCCACTTTTTTTGCCAAATTTAATTTATATTTCAAACAATTTATCAGTTTCATTCCGACAAATAATAAAAAAGAATTACAAGTTTAGTAGATAGGCAAAAATAAGTGGTGCAACAATGGTGGCATCCGATTCAATAATAAATTTTGGAGTATTGATATCTAACTTCCCCCAAGTGATTTTTTCATTTGGAACAGCACCGGAATAAGAGCCATAGCTGGTGGTTGAATCGGATATCTGACAAAAATAACTCCAAAATGGAGTGTCGGTTCTTTCTAAATCCTGATACAACATTGGAACCACACATATTGGAAAATCACCAGCAATTCCACCACCAATTTGGAAAAAACCGATACCGGCTTCTTTTGTATTTTTTGTGTACCAATCGGCAAGCCATGCCATATATTCAATTCCCGATTTCATTGTTGAGGGTTGTAGCTCACCTTTAATGCAATACGAAGCAAAAATATTACCCATGGTTGAGTCTTCCCATCCGGGAACTACTATGGGCAAGTTTTTCTTTGCAGCAGCAAGCATCCAACAGTTTTTAGGGTTTATTTCGTAATATTGCTCTAAAACTCCCGAAAGAAGTAGTTTATACATAAATTCATGTGGAAAGTAACGCTCTCCATTTTTTTCTGCATCTTTCCAAATTTTGAAAACATGTTTTTGCAATCTTCTGAAAGCTTCTTCTTCGGGAATACAAGTATCGGTTACTCTGTTAAGTCCTTTTTCCAATAATTCCCATTCCTGTTTTGGCGACAAATCACGATATTCAGGCACTCTTTTGTAATGAGAATGTGCAACAAGATTCATAATATCTTCTTCGAGATTTGCACCCGTACAGGTAATAATTTGAACTTTATCTTGCCTGATAATTTCAGATAGAGATTTGCCGAGTTCGGCAGTACTCATGGCTCCTGCAAGTGTAATCATCATTTTATTACCCTTGGCCAGTTGTTGTTCATATTCTTTGGCTGCATCAACCAAAGTGGCAGCGTTGAAGTGTTTGTAATGTTCGTTTAGAAACTGCGATATTGGTCCTTTTTTGTTCATTTTCTGAATTTATAACTTAACATTTTATAATACAATTTAGCTACTAAAAAGTTAGGGGCTTTATTACCCTCGATTGGAGCAAGTTCTACAATATCAAATCCTAACACATTTCTTTGATCAAATATTTTTCTCAAATATTTTATTATTGTATTCCAATCAAATCCACCGGGCTCGGGAGTTCCGGTTGCAGGCATGATTGATGGATCGAGTGCATCAAGATCGAAAGTTATATAAACTTTATCGCTCATAAGATCAATTGACTTCTGCATCCAGTTGTCTGCTCCGTAAATATCTTCTGCAAAAAAACATTTCTCTTTATTTATATATTTGGTTTCAGAAATATCCATGCTGCGAATACCAACTTGAATCAAATTGCAATTTTTGTTTGCATCATGCAAAGCACAGGCATGATTGTATTTAGATCCTAAATAATCTTTTCGTAAATCGGAATGAGCATCAAGTTGAAGAATTGTTATCTCAGGATATTTTTCGTAAAAAGCTTTTATAATTCCAATACTTATTGAATGTTCACCACCAAAAAAAGTTAAAAACTTATCGGTTTTTAAGAGTTCTTTAGTGTTATTATAAACAGTTTTGAAAACAGTTTCGGGTGAAGATTGCTCGCTTATTTCCGGTAAAATATGAATGCCTTTTTTATATACTTCGGTATTAGTTTCAATGTCGTATAATTCCATATTTTCCGAAGCTTCGATAAAAGCATCAAAAGCTTTATTTGCTCCTTTTCCCCAAGTACTTGTACCATCGTAAGGTATTGATTTCAAAAGTACTGAAGCGATGTCATAAGCTGCATATTTGTTTTCTATTCCTGCAAAGTTTCTCATTATTTATTGTATCCCAAAATTCTAAACATTTCATCTGAAGATTGTTCTTCTCTATAAACATAATCAATAAAATTTCCCTTTTCATCTCTATCGATTATTACATGTTTGGGTGAAGGGATAAGGCAATGTTTTATTCCCCCATACCCACTAATTGCATCTTGATATGCCCCTGTATGAAAAAATCCAATATATAAAGGTTCTTTATCGCCATCAGAATATTTTGGCAATAATACTTCCTGATTTAAATCTTCTGAATTATAATAGTCGGAATGGTCGCAGCTAATACCGCCTATGTTTGCCCGATGATATTCATTATCCCATTTATTAATCGGCAAAAGAATGAATTTTTCATGAATGGACCATGCGTCGGGTATAGTGTTCATTAAACTATTATTGATTATGTACCATGATTCTGTGTCGTTTTGCTTTTTTTGCTCCAAAACTTTAAAAATTATTGCACCTGATTCTCCAACCGTGTATCTGCCAAATTCTGTATATATATCAGGTTCAATTACATTTTCTCTTGTGCAAGCCTCTTTGATGTTATTGATTATTTCGTTAATCATATATTCGTAATTATACTCAAACCCAAGATGATTTCGTATTGGGAAACCTCCACCAAGATTAAAAGAGTTTAATGATGAACATTCTTTCTTTAGGTCAACATATAATTTTAAGGCTTTTTGAAATTCTCCCCAATAATATAAAGTATCTTTTATCCCTGAATCAACAAAAAAATGAAGCATTTTGAGTTCGACACGATTATTATTTTTTATGCTCTCATTAAAAAAGTCTATCACTTGTGTATGGCGTATTCCAAGTCTGGATGTATAATATGCCGATTGAGCCTCTTCATTTACAGCCATTCGCAATCCAATTTTTATTCTTTGCTTGTCCGATAAATTTTCAATCTTTGAAAGTTCACTTATACTATCTAAAATAATGATTGAATTTTCAAATCCTGATTGTTGAAGTTGAAAGATTTTACTTATATAGTCGTCTGTTTTATAACCATTGTGAAGGATGATTCTTTTTTTGTCTATTTTTTTTTCTTTATACAGATTAAGTATTAAATCAATATCAAAAGATGATGATGTTTCGAGATTTACTTTATACTTTAATGCTTCACTAATTACATGGTAAAAGTGATTGCATTTTGTGCAATAACAGTTAAAATATTCTCCCTTATAAGCATTATTCTTGATTGCACGATTAAACAGATTTCGGGCTTTCTTAATCTGGTCGCCTATTTTAGGAAGGTAAATAAACCTAAATGGGGTTCCATGTTTTTCAATCAAATATTTTAATGAAACTCCATGAAAAGTGAGATATTTATCCCTTAAATCAAAACCTTCCTGCGGAAAGTAATAACTCTGTTCTATCAAGTCGAAATATGTATTTTTCATTTACCTTATCATATATTTGTTTATAATGTTATGATTAATTAAAGGATTTCTCTACTATTTAGAGTTTACCCAATCAGCTATTTTCTGTACGGCTTGAATCACAGAAATGCAATAATTATCAGCAAAATCTTCAGGGAGATTCTCATTAAGGGATATTGTTTCACTCATTGACAAGGCTTTTGCACCATCAAAATTAACATAAGCCAAACGGGCAGTTAATTTTTCAGGGAGACACTGAAAAGCTTCACCCGGCAATATCGCTACGCCGGTCTCCTGAAGTAATTTTTCACAAAGTTTCTTGCTGCTTGTTATTCCTTTATTTTTTAATTTTTCTGATAAGGGTGAAAAATCGGGAAAAAGATAAAATGCTCCTTCTGGAGAATGTACTTCTATTCCTGCTTCTCGCAATATTTCAGTGCAACGTTCACCCAGATGTGAAAGAATGCGCCGCACATGCAACAGATATCTTTCAATTAAGATTCCACCCCTAAATGCCCTAACAGCAGCATATTGTATCGGAGCACTAACGGATGTAAATGTTTCACTGGCAACAGCCGTCATAACATTCAATAACCAATCAAAATTGGGTGGAAATGAAAAAGTTCCTAAACGCCAGCCACCGGCCCCACACCATTTAGACAGACCTGAGCTGATAATTGTTCCTTCAGGATAAAAACGTGCAATTGAAATATGTTGACCTTTAAAATGCAATTGCCCATAAATTTCATCCGAAAGAATAATCATTTCATGTTTTCTTGCAATCTTAGCTATTTTTTTAAGTTCATCCGGCGAATAAGTTCCACCGTCAGGATTTGAGGGATAATTTAGAACTAATAAACGAGGTTTATAATGATCGTTCTCGCTTAATAGAAAATGATTAAGTTGTTTGTGAGTAATTCGCCACTTATTCTCAAATGAAGTATGAATTAGCCTAATATTTCTTCCTATGATGTTTGCTTGTGGAACATAGGATACCCAGCATGGGGTTGGTAGAATAACATCTCCATAATAAACCATTTGCAATATAAACATCAATTCTTTAGATCCTGGCCCTATAAGAACATTATTTGATTTTATGTCAACATTATCTTTTTGCCTGTGAAAGTGAGCAACAGCTTCACGTAATTCTTTCAAACCTTTAACAGGAAGATAATCTTTTTCATGAGCATGCATTTTTAAAGTATCGACAACAGGAGCCGGCACCGGAAATGGTGATTGACCAAGTCCCATAGGATAAATTGTCGTCCCATTATTATTCAATTTTTTACTCAATTCATTGATGGCAAGAGTAGGAGATTGATTGACTCCCCTAATATTTAAATTCAAGCTTATATGTTTTTTGTTATTCATTTAACTTATTATATATTTATAAATACACTATTCTAAGATATAACCATGTAAAACTATAAAAAACAAACACAAATCATGCTCAATGTTAATAAATTTTCTTTTAATATCATTTTTTAAAAATCTTTTTTTCTTCAAACAGGTTTAATATTAAATTAATATCAAAAGACGATGATGTTTCGAGATTCATATTACACTTAGATGCTTCACTAATAATATTGTAAAAGTGATTGCATTTTGTACAATAATAGTTAAAATATTCTCCCTTAAAAGCATTATTCTTGATTGAAAGATTAAACAGATTTTGGACTTTCTTAATCTGGTCGCCAATTTTAGATAAATAGATAAATCTAAATGGGGCTACATGCTTCTCAATCAAATATTTTAGTGAAACTCCTTGAAATGTCAAATATTTATCTCTTAGGTCAAAACCTTCTTGCGGAAAGTAATAACTCTGTTCTATCAAGTCGAGATATGTATTTTTCATTTAAGTTTTTTTATCTGTTTTTTGACAATCTTTTAAATCCTTTTTATATACTATTGTTCTGTATGGAAATGGAATTTCAATTCCTTCTTTATCAAACCTTTGTTTCACCGATTTTAACAGATCGCATTTGAGAACAAACGCATTATCATTATCACTTGTCAAAATATAAGCTTTCAGATCAACTGAAAAGTCTGATAGTGAAATAACACGAATAACTACGAAAGGTTTATTATTTGCTTTTTCCTGTTTTGTACGGCTGTCAATAGTTAAGGGATGTTTTTGAGCTTCGTCTCGGATTATTTCAATTGCTTTATCAATGTCTGAATCATAACTTATAGAGAATTCAATATGTTTCCTGATCTTTTCATCTTGTATGCTACTATTGATAATAGTCTCTTCGCTGATGATGCTGTTAGGGATAATTATTCTTCTATTTTCATAATCTTTAATTATTGTATGTCGCAGTGTAATTTCCTCAACAACTCCTTTTTGCCCATCCTTAAACTCAATTACATCAAACATTTTAAACGGCTTTGAAATTAATATAATTATTCCACTTATAATATTAGCAAGGGCTTTTTGTGAAGCAAATCCAACAATAACAGCCAATATACCGGCACCGGCGAAAAGAGCAGTTCCTATGGATTTCAAAAATGGTATTTTAAAAAAAATAAATATTATTGCCGATGTATAAATTAAAAAACCAACTGAATTTTTAATGAATGAAAAATTAGTAGGGTCAGTTTTCAATTTCTTAGCAAATTTTGAAATAAATAAGCTTAAAATTTTTCTTAAAATCAGGGTTAAAATAATAGCAATAGAAAGAGTAATTGCTACTAAAATAATATAATTAATCGTTTCTTTATTCATGGTTAATACCTCTTTAAAATCTTCTGATAAATAGGAAATAGATGTTTTAACATTGTTTTTATAATAACATTGTTCAGAGTTTTGTTTTTATTAATAAAACTTCAAAAATCTCTATGTATATTTTTGTAACCATTCTTCCTTTTATTTTCCTTCATTTTTCTTAACGTCAATAAATCAGTTCGAAAAACACTCCGATAAAACCGGCAACAAAGTTAAAATAATAAATTCATGTTTTCCAATGAATATTAAAAATAATTAATAGAAACATATCGTATTAAACCTTCAGGAAACCAATTATTTATAAATATAAATTCTAAATTATAAAGTTTCTAACTCCATTATTGACGAACGTGGTTTCCCAAATAAAAGGCTCAATTTCCTCATTGCAAGCTGCAATTATGGTAGTGTAATATCCTACTTCTATCCTTTCGGAGGACTCATCAATGGGTTTTGAGGACTGCTTGGAGTCTTATTTATTGTGCGCTGTTATTATTTATCTAACATCAATTGCTCGAGAATTTCCACTTCTTTGCGGCATAACTCCAAATCTTTTCTTGTACTTTTTATATTTTTTTTTAGTCAATTTTAGTGGGTCATTTAATTCCAATATTATATTCTCAGTTAACTCAATGTTAATTGCTTCTGTGAAATCTAGTTTAATTTCAAAGTCATTATGCATAATGCCAGTCTTATTGTCCTTGTATTCAATAAAGAGTATTAGTTCATTATAATCACAAATTGAGGTAAGAATTTCATAGTGGATTATTCCACCAAATGTCCAACGTCTCTTTTCTATTGTATCTCCTTTATGAGAAATGAGGCCGGAATAAGAATCCATGTTAGAAATAGAATCACTATTAGTATTAATAAAACCTGTAAGAACTGTAACATATATACTTTTCCTGTCTGCAACCTTGTTTTTAGTATTTTGAGCCTGCAGAACTGATGAAAGTAAAGAAATTACTACCAATATCATTAAAAGCTTTTTCATATTCTCATTATTGCACACTACGGCTGTGTAAATATAATATTACATTTATTTATACTATTATTTTTCACAAATATAAAAATTATTTTTAAATATCTAAATTATCAAGAGGTTATTTTCTAAGTAGTTCAACATGGACTCATCGCTGGGTCTTGCAGACCGCTCAGAGTCCTATTTATTAGCTTTTCGTTGTTTATTCTTCCAATTCTTTATTTTCATTTTCTGATTTCTGTCCAAGTTCTTTTGCGTTTAAGGGTGAAATCACGCTCTTTCCTGTCTTCTCTTCAATTTCCTTTCTTGTATTTCCAGCAATAGTTCCACCTTGTTTGGCAATTTTCTTATTTTCTAAAAATGATTTGGGTTTCTTCTCTTTTGAGATTTCTGTTGTCGTAGCTTCTGCAAGCATATTTAAAACTAATTCAAGATTAGTCATATTGTCCCGTAGATTTTCCTTTTTCAAATCTTTGAAGTCCTTGTATTCTTTTGTTGTTAACCCAGCCCAAGCTTTTGTAATCTCATCTGTTAGAATTGCATATTCTAATCCTTTTTTCACACCACGTATATCCCACTCATCTGTCAGTTCTTTGCGAACTTCAATGCTTTTTAGTCTTTGATTTATCCAATTTGCAGAATATCCTTTTTTCAAATAAGTTTCCATTGCTCTGTCAAAAGCTTTCTCTGGGTCTTCGGTTTCTTCAATCCTTTCATATCCAACTTTTGCTAGCCAAAGTTTAAATGGCTCTGCTTTTGGTGATGGAATTGATTGAATTAATCGTAGTAATTGTTCTGTGTCAGCAACATCAGTCTTGTAATATTTCCCATCTGCTGATAACATTTTCAGTTGACTACAATTTGTAGCCAACTCGCTTCCTTCCTTTTTTAATCTAGTTTTTAGAACACTCCAGTATTTTCTTGGATTGGCACTTTCTGTTAATATTCCAATTATATCTACTATCGAAAAAAACCACTTTTCTTGGTCGTTATCCCATTCAACACGAACTCTTTGGTCTTGAAATAATTTTATTGCAGTTTCCTTAGTCATAATTTCAAATTTTCAATCCCAAAGATACATTTTCATTTCTTTTTTAGAGAATTTTTTATTGTTGCAGACTCTCGCAATGAAACCTAATCCCGAAATAACCACTCCCTATTGCGTAATCCACCCGATTAGGGAGCCTATAGCGCATTAATAGTGTATATTTCTTCTTTATTTTTCACAAATATAAAAATTATTTTTAAATATCTAAATCATCAAGAGATTATTTTCTAAGTAGTTCAACATGGACTCATCGCTGGGTCTTGCAGACCGCTCAGAGTCCTATTTATTATAAATAGTTATTATTTCAATTTAATTTAAGTGCTCAAAATCCACTATCCTTAGCTTTCTTATTTTGTACTTCTTTTTCTTTATTGTAATAACCGATCCAAGTGTCATAATTCCATATCATTAATTTGACCAGATATACTGTACTTCCAGATAATTCATAACTGATTGGGTACATTTGAACAATTGTTGATTTATCCTTTTTGTTCAAAATTAAACCCCACTTACTCCCAGATTTCACATAGTTTACAGGAGCATTCCACCACTCATTTTCTAGAAATGTTTCGTAACCAAGTTTCTCGAAGAACCCTCTTGTATGAATTAAATAATTTTTTGAAGACTCATAAGTTTGTCCAAAAGCTGCTCCTTTAGGTGTAAGTAATATTCCAACTAGTCTGTTATTGTCATATTCAAAGTTTTGTTTATAAATTCTATATAAAAACCCATTTCCTAAGTCAACTGTGGTATAGGCTTCTTTATTTTTTTTAAATTCTTTATTCGCTTCAGATTTGGACATTCCATATTCTAGTCCCTTGTAAATACTCTGAGCAAAACAATTTGAAATCAGAATCGAAGAGAATATTAATACGATGTAAAGTCTGGTTGTAATTCTTTTCATGATACCTTCTTTTAATTATTTATAACGGTGATTATAAGAATAGTAGCCGATTGCGTGGTACTTTACTGTCAAGTTGCACGAAAGTTGAAGCAAGCTACAACCCTTGAATTTGCTACTGAACCGGCTATTATTTTTATACATTGTTGGGCGTTCGTTATTTATTCTTCTTTGATTTTTTTTATTACTGCTTCAAATATTCCTTTATAGGTTCCATCCTTTTTTAACCACTTGTTTGTATCATTTGGAAGCCACTCTTCTCCTTGGAATTTTTTCGCTTGTTTCATAACATCAAGAAAGTATTGTAAGGCTTTAATAATGACAACAAGGAATTGGTCAAAATCATCTTCTATATTCAAAGTGAACCTATCATTTGAGTTAATGAAATCCGAGGCAGTCAAACTATACGTTTTATTTTTCAATTCATTTTCATTTTCTATTGAATGCAATTCGTCTTTAAAAAAGAATAATGCTGACAGTGACAATAAGACATCATTAATATAATTGTTCCATAGAACTTCATATTTACTATATCTATCGTTTTTTACTATATTCACTCTTTCCGATATTCTATATGCTAAGATAAGTTTGTAAAACTGGTCATCTTCATTGTTTGACATATCAAATATTTTGTCATAAAATAATTCTGAAAAGACTAATTTATGACGACCGACAGTTGAAATAGGAATTTGTAAATAGAAAGATAAATATGCGACACCTAAGTCAAGGTTTCTAATTTTTAGATGCATTGGGCTATTCCCAAATGGATTACGGTATTTCCTTTTATTTACAGTAGCCCATTCTCCATCTTTTTTGTCGTAGAATATACCAACTTCATTTAAATGCTTGAATATTTTAGTTTGAATTCTATCTCCAGAATGTAAATCCCTGGCACTTATTGCATTTTGGCTATTACTCGCAACAGCAATATCCATTGATATTTTAGAAATTTGAGTTTTATCTTTTATCTTGGTCAATCTCATTAAAATCTGAACACTATCAGGTAAATCGTTTACAATCCTTGTTAATGTTTTGGCAGTTTGACCACCATTTACAATTTGAAAATTTTTGATTTTAAGAGTGTCATTATCTTGTAACTCAAAATCTTCACAAACTCCGTTAATTCCATTGTTTAATATCCAGAAATTTGACTTTTCGCCCTTTGAATATTCTTTTTTTATTTTTGAATTAATTTCATTTTCTCCTTTGTAGTATCTGACATTTAAGGCGAGAATCAATTCCTTTTTATCTTCAATTATTGGTTTTAAAGAATTTGCATAAATTGATGTAACAATCGTTTCAATTTCTGTTTCTTTTCCGTCAAAATATGAAGTCTTTTTATTAAAATATTCGTCTTCGACTATTTTAAGTTCTACTTCATTTTTAGGTATTTCGATATCGTCATAAAGTTCTTCAAGTTCCTGATAATTATAATACTTAATATCAAAATTTATATTCTTGTCATTGTAATTTGTGTAAAGAGCATTAATGTCAGTTTTAATATTTCCTTTAAAATCGGAATCTATGTAATAGAATGTTATGTAAAAGTTGTTGTTGCTAATATTGTCTTCTGTTAAAATTGGCAATATTTCTTCATCAATTACTTTTCGTAATTTGGGATTTGCCCTTAATTCTTCTCCGTTTAGTTTTAATATCCAGTCAATAAATCTTTTGTTTTTCTTAATTTCATCAGTGTTCAATAATTGACCTTTTGAATACTTAAATTGAAATACTAATATTTCATTATTGTTCTGATTTGTAAAAATTGCATCGTTGCCTAAATCATTTGCCATATCTACAATATGGTCTTTCACGAATTGGTCAAAGTCATTTCCATCATATTCAAAGTCTATTATTTTATTAAAACATTCTTTGATTATAAAATGACCAAATGCAGTTCCGTCATTTTGATAGCTTTGATTTTCTGTCAAGGCAGATACTTGCTCTTTTATTCTATCGTAAAATTCCATATTACTATATTATTTTTCTTTAATTATTTGCTTATGAAGGTGCTCGTTATAATGACGCCCAACGGATGGTGCTAATAATAGTGCGAGTTTTGGTACACTACTCTTTCTGCTTACCGTTATTTTTATTAATTGGTTTATGTTTCATTTAATTTTTTAGCCCGCATTATTTTTAGCGAGTGTTGTGCTTTCGTGCTTTATCTTTTTTCTATGTTTTTTTTCAATTCTTTTAAAATTATCTCAATTGTTCCATCTTCAAACCTGCTCGCTAATGCACCGTCACAGAATCTATTATTCCTTATGAACGCTGTTAATAGCTTTAACAAAGTAATAGTGCTTAAATTAATAAAAATCCCTTTGCTCGCAATTTTGCGACCTTGTTCCCATTTGGACCAATTGAACGGAATAACTAAATTGAGGTCATACATGATTTTTTCAAAGTCCAAAACAACTTTTGTTTCAATCACAGGCGTAATCATAAAACTATCAGGGTCATTTTTGTCTTCAATTATACCCCCACTTTCAATAAATCTATCAGATGATTCAATTTCGGGAATTAAAGAAAATAATTTGTCCCAATCATCTTTTGATAGTTTTTCTATTTGGACAAACATATTATCTAATTCCATTATAGCTATATTTTTATGCAATCCTTTTTTGTATTTTAATTTCAATTCTCCAATATCAAAGGTCTATGTAATAATGAATATTTCTCTCGGTCATGATTACGTGAATTATAAATGATTTCATCTAAAGTCAGACTTGCTTCATATTCTGATTTTAAAACTTTTAATAACATTGACCATTCCTTTTCGTTTGCGACAAAGTTTTTCCAAGATTGCATAAAATCAAAATGTTGGCCATGTCTAAATAATCTGCCTGGTAATGGTTGATTTCCCATGTTTCCGATTAAAATCCCATACCTTAGATATGGATGAACATTTTTATGAGTTTGAGATTTTTGGCTATAAGTTATAGCATCATGAGTTGTTATACTGTTAATTTTTGTTTCAATAATGATTCTTGGTTTCCATTCTTTTTCAGTTATTTGTTCTAATATCAAAATATCTGTCTCATATCCAATGAAATTTTGATTTTTAGGTTTTTTGTCAAAATAAGACAAAATCTCACTTGAATATGGTAATCTAAAACCATCAACAACTTTTAATTTCTCATAAGATTCTTGTAAGGAAATTTCAATTTTATTAATTATTGTTTTTACCCAATCTCTTTCGTTCATTGCTTTCTAATTTATAGGTTTCTCGGCATGAAGCACAACTCCGAAATAACCACACCTCTATTGTGTATATCCTCCCGATTTGGGATGCTATAACGCATTAATAGTGTTTATTTCTTCTTTGTTCATAATTCTTATTAATTAATCTTTCTACTTATTTATCTATATTTTTATAATAAACTTTCATTTTTTCAATTTTTAATCCCAATAAAACCAAGCCCTAAAGCATTTTAAAAAAAATAGTGCTACAAAGTAACATAATATTTTTCATATAGCA
>JAEINX010000045.1 GCA_016342645.1 Bacteroidales bacterium
CATGAGCTCGGTGAAATTGTAGTTCCGGTGAAGATGCCGGATACCCGCAACGGGACGGAAAGACCCCGTGCACCTTCACTACAACTTAACATTGATATTGGATAAATAATGTGTAGGATAGGTCGGAGACTTCGATCTTGCTTCGCTAGGAGTAAGTTAGTCAACCTTGAAATACGACCCTTTATTTATCTGATACCTAATCCCTAACGGGAAACAGTGTTTGGTGGGTAGTTTGACTGGGGTGGTCGCCTCCAAAAGAGTAACGGAGGCTTTCAAAGGTACCCTCAGCACGTTTGGTAATCGTGCGTAGAGTGCAATGGCATAAGGGTGCTTGACTGTGAGACTTACAAGTCGACCAGGTACGAAAGTAGGACATAGTGATCCGGTGGTTCCGCATGGAAGGGCCATCGCTCAAAGGATAAAAGGTACTCCGGGGATAACAGGCTGATCACTCCCAAGAGCTCACATCGACGGAGTGGTTTGGCACCTCGATGTCGGCTCGTCATATCCTGGGGCTGGAGAAGGTCCCAAGGGTTGGGCTGTTCGCCCATTAAAATGGCACGCGAGCTGGGTTCAGAACGTCGCGAGACAGTTCGGTCCCTATCTGTTGTGGGCGTTAGAAGTTTGAGAGGACCTGACTCTAGTACGAGAGGACCGAGTTGGACAAACCTCTAGTGTACCTGTTGTGGCGCCAGCTGCATCGCAGGGTAGCTATGTTTGGAGGAGATAAGTGCTGAAAGCATCTAAGCACGAAACTCACCTCAAGATGAGACTTCTTTTAAGGGTCGTTGAAGACTACGACGTTGATAGGCTGCAAGTGTAAAGACAGTAATGTCAAAGCTGAGCAGTACTAATTACCCGTTAGCTTTTTTATTATGATATAGAATTATAATTTTTTCTTCTGTATTTTCTTTCATATAATATGTCATTAAAAATTATACTGCAATAGCAGTTAAAGATTTTTTGGTAGCTATAGCAATGGTGTTCACCTCTTCCCATTCCGAACAGAGAAGTTAAGCCCATTAGCGCAGATGGTACTGCCATTAGGTGGGAGAGTATGTCGCTGCCAACTCTTATTAAAATCCTTTCGAGTTTTCGAAAGGATTTTTTTTTGCCTATTTTTTAAAATATTTCTTTTTTACTGGCATAAAAAAAACACCCTCCGGCATTTTCGCCGAAAGGTGTTTTTAAAATCATTGAAACAAACCTTAATCTTCCTGATGTGGTTTAATTAATTCAATTAATTCCGGTAGGTCCATTCCAAGTTGTTTAAGATGTGAGATTTTCGGAACACCATTTTTTGTCCAACCTCTTCTTAGGTAAACAGCGTCCAATAATTTTTCATATTGTTCTTCACGATGTTTGCGAACAATTTTTATTTTTTCTTCAACTGATTTACCGGCTGGATCAATACCAATAATATCCCTCATTTGTTTATCGTAGCGTTCAGCCCTTGATTCGTATTCTTCAATTGTAACCGGACCTGCAGCACGATAAGGTTGTGCATCATATTTCCTAACTCCATAACCTCTTCTTAAATTAAATATTCGCTGAAAGTTATAAATTCTTTCTGATTGACGTATCATTTCTTTTTTATCAAGAGGCTTTCCTGTAACAGCAGTATAAATAGTAACGTAATTATCAACATGTTCGGGCACTTTTGCGGGTTCATCGGTTTCGGCATTATTAACGGGTTCAACATCATTCCATGGCAATTTACATAATCCCATCAATCCAAACCATGTTCGGAACATCGGGAAATAATGCAAAGCTTCTGCTTTATCCTCAAAAGTCGGAATCTGATTATTTACCATATCCATAAATATTAACCATGCTTCATCATGTTGAGGCCCTTTATTGGTCATAGCAAAACCACCTTGTTGAGCCAATGATTCTTTTGAAATATATTCCGAATATTCAAGACCTTTGTTTTCCATTCCAATATCCTGAAGGAAATCGGCATCGCCCCAGCCTTTCTCAATGAACATTTCTTTCATTTTTCTAACTCCCATTCCTGCCATTAATCCAAATCCTTCACCACGTCCTAATTGATGTATCAGTTCCATTGCAGAATCAGCATTGCCGAAATTTAATTTTAATCCACCGGTTCGTTCTTCGTTTAGAATACCGTTTTCATAGCATTCCATTATAAAAGCTAAAAGTGTTCCCCATGAAATTGTGCAAATGCCATAAGTATCGCAATAAAAATTTGCTTCAAGAATATAATCAGGATTGAAAATACCACAATTTGCACCAAGTCCGCCGGCATTTTCATATTCAGGCCCATCAATAATAACTTTTGTGTCTTTATATGGGCCTGTACGAATTTTGTAGTTATCAACACCTTTGGTACATGCCATATTACAGCCAATCCAGCATCCATCGGGAATGCCTTGTGTAAAGCGACGCTTCCATTCATTCGAATCAATGTTGGGAGTATCGGGATGACTACCGAATTTATAATTATGAACAGGTAAAAGATCGTAATCGTTCATAATTTCAACAAGGTGAGCTGTTCCTTTGGTTCTCATTTTGCATTGGGAGTCGTCGAGATCGCGCATTTCTTTATTAAAGATTTTTCCTCTTTCCATTATCGCTTTCAAATCAACAACATTATTGAGGTTACCTTTTACTCCAGGAACTTTACATACTAAAGCTTTTATTTTTTTATCTCTGAAAACTGTCCCTGTTCCACCACGTCCGGCTTGCTTTAATCTTACTGTTTTTCTTTTTGAATCGAAAAAGCTAAAATTAAGCATCCCAATCAATGAATTTTCGGCTGCTGAACCCGCTGAAACTACCGAGACATTTTTCCTATCTTTTTCATTGTCAGCAAACATTTCTGTTAATTGTTCAGCTAAAACATGGCTATTTACTGCATCAATCGGAGCATCAAATATTTCAATCTTTCCGTTTATTCCATCAATAAAAATAATCACATCTTTTTCGGCTTTTCCCTGTAATTCAATAGCATCGAAACCGGAGAACTTTAAAAACGGCCCAAAAAATCCTCCAACATTACTATCAATTACCGAATTTGTTAAAGGTGAAATACTTACTACTAATGATTTTCCTGTGCCCGAATATTGTGTTATTCCACAAATTGGTCCACCGGAAATTATTATTTCATTTTCGGGATCATTCCATTTAGTATCGGGTTTTGTTGCATCCCATAAATATCTTAAACCATATCCTTTTCCTCCGACAAATTTTTCTTTCATCTCGGCAGGAACATCTTTTGATTTGATTGTATTATCCGATACATTAATATATAATGTTTTATCGGTGTATCCTTTTTCAATAGGGGTTACCTCATACTTCCACTCTTTCAAAAGCTTACGGCTTTTTTTTATTTCCTCGATATTCATAATATCTTTATTTTTTATTATATTACAATTTGCATTATTATTTTCTATTTGCAAAAATATAAAAATATGTTTGCAAAATATTTAAAAGTATTAAAAATCAGTTATGCAAAAATTAGCATATCGATTATTTTATATTTCCCATTGTTTAATATTTTTCTCAATTTATACTTAGGTTTTATTAGCCATAGATTCGTAGATAAACATTAGTGAATTAGTGATTTTTTATAATTATTTTCCTCGGTTTTTAATTTGTTTTTTTATTGAGGCTTCCGGTAATTACAATTTGTTTATTTTCGTAATAAATATATCAACAGTCTATGAATTTCTATCAAATAAAGAAAAGACTTAAATATAAGTCAGTTGGAATTGCCGGCTGCGGTGGACTAGGTTCTAATTGTGCACTTGCTTTAGCAAGAGTTGGGGTTGGTGAACTAATTATTACCGACTTTGATATTATTGAAGAATCTAATCTTAACCGACAATATTACTTTTTTAATCAAATTGGGGAGAAGAAATGTTTCGCTTTAAAGGAAAATATCGAAAAGTTGAATTCAAATATTAAGGTAATTGCTTTTGACAAAAAACTTAATCCTAAATCTATTATTGAAATATATTCAGATTGTGATGTTATTGTCGAAGCCTTTGATAAAGCTGAAATGAAACAAATAATAATTGAGACTGTTTTATCAGAAATGCCCGGAAAACCAATTGTTTCAGGACTTGGAATGGCGGGTTTTGGAGAAAATAATTCGATTAAAACCGAAAAAATCGGTGACCTATATATTTGCGGCGACAGGAAAAACGAAACATCTGATAACTTGCCACCTCTTGCTCCTCGTGTTGGGATAGTTGCAAATATGCAGGCAAATCAAGTTTTGGAAATACTATTATACGATTCCAAATAATTTTTTGTTTTTTAATTTGTGAAGCAGAAATACTAAACTTTTATGAAAATTATACTAAATAATAGGGAAGAAATAATCGCTCCCGAAAACATTTCGCTCGACGAGCTTATAAAAATTAAAAATTTTACTTTTAAAATGCTTGTTACAAAAGTTAACGGTAAATTGATTAAAAAAGATGAGAGAAAAACAACGATAATAAAAAAAGATGACAATATTGCAATAATCCACATGATTAGTGGTGGGTGATATTTAATATTATAGCCTTATTATTTTATAAAAACAGGAAATGAAAACATTTATCAAACCACTTCAGCTACAATAAAAGTACTACCTCCTACAAAAATCATATCACTATTATTTGCTGATTTTAATGCAGTTTGAAAAGCATCATTAACCGATTTAAAGGTTTCCCCGTTAAGGCCAAAACAATTTGCCTTTTCTTTCAAAGTTCCCGCATCAAGCCCCCGCGGAATATTTGCCTTACAAAAATAATAAGTAGCTTTTGGGGGTAAAATTTTCAGTATATTATCAATCTCTTTATCATTAAGCATTCCAAGAACAAAATGAAGTTTATCAAAATTATATTTGCCAATTTGTTCAACGACATATTTTATTCCATCGAAATTGTGGCCTGTGTCGCAAATTGTTAGTGGATTTTGTTTTAAAATCTGCCAACGGCCCATTAAACCGGTGTTTTCAATGGTTTTGAAAATTCCCTCTGAAATATGTTCATTAGTGATTTCAAATTTTTCTTTTAGAGTATCAAGAGACTGAAGCGAAGTAATCAAGTTTTTACTTTGATAATCGCCGGTTAATGGGAGTTTTATTTTCTCAAGAAATGGGTTTCCATTTTTTTTGATATTGAAAATATTGTAATAAATATTTTTATTTCCAACTTGTTCAGCCTTGAAGTTTTGATCAGCAAAAAATATTTGTGAATTCTCAAGTTTAGCTTTTTCGATGAAAACATTTTTTATCTGCTCTTGTGTTTCACCAATTATTACCGGTATGTTATTTTTAATTATACCGGCTTTTTCAACAGCAATTTTTTCAATTGTATCACCAAGAAATTGAGTGTGATCCAAACCAATATTCGTAATAATCGAAAGTTCGGGATTTATCAGGTTTGTTGAGTCCAGCCTCCCTCCCATTCCGGTTTCAACAACTGCAATATCAATTTCGTTTTCAAGAAAATACTGAAACGCCATCCCAACTGTCATTTCAAAAAATGAAAGTTCTAATTTTTCAGATGCTGCTTTATTTTTATTAATAAAATCAACGACATAATTTTTATCAATCAATTTTCCGTCAATCCGAATTCTTTCTCTGAAATCTTTTAGGTGAGGCGATGTATAAAGTCCGGTTTTTAGCCCCGAAGTTTGCAAAACCGAAGCAATTATGTGTGAAACCGAACCTTTTCCATTAGTTCCGGCAATATGAATTGATTTGAATTTTTGTTCTGGATTATCTAAATAATCAAGTAACTGAATACTCGTTTTGAGGTCGGCTTTATATGCTGCTTTCCCTATTCTTTGATACATAGGTAATTGCCTGAACATATATTCGACTGTTTCTGAATAATTCATTTTGCAAAGATAGAGTATTGATTTTAAAGAAAAATAATCTATTTTTTGAATTATTGTAGACGATAGTCCGTTGTACAATAGTCAACATATTTCCATCTTTGCTCAATGAATTTACAAAAGATTTTTGGAGAAACAATTAGAAAAAAAAGGCTTGAAAAAAAAATTTCTCAAGTAACACTTTCATTCGAGTCTGATATAGATAGAACATATATTAGTGGCATTGAAAAAGGAGAAAGAAATATTTCTATTCAAGTAGCTTATAAATTAGCCTCAGCACTCCAAATCTCTTTTTCTGATTTAATAAAAGAAATTGAGAATCATGGAGAATATCATAAATTACATAAATCATAAATTTGGCGTTTCTATTAAAACTTTTCAAGAAGCACTAAAATTGAACCCAGGGGCTGAAGGATATATTTTAGGTTCAATAGGTGAACTTCTTTTCAAAGATTATATTGAATCGATAGGTTATGAAGCACTTAGAATAAAAGAAAAGCCTGATGGGGGCTACAATGCAAAAAGTACAGAGGCAAGAGGTGATTTTTACATTAGAAAAAAAGGTTCCGAGCAAGATAAATGGTATGTTGTTGAATGCAAAGGTGTAAAATCAAATTCCGAAAAAAGAAGCGGATTAATAAAACAATCGTCATGTATAAATATATTAACAAAACATTCCGTTAACAGAGAGAAACATATTACAAGTATTTTAAAATCTGGTAAAAACGCATACAGCAAATCGAAAGAAAAATGGGAGAAAAAAAATAAGGGTAGATTTCCTAAATTTAAATGGAGTAAAATTAATCCGGGAGCTGGAATTCCTGATTTAACCGATTTATGGAATTCAAAAAAAGATATTGAAGAATGGTTAAAGAGTTTTTCGAGAAATTCTTTTAGTGAGGATGCATATTGGAATTTAATTGCACCTATTCGGTTGCTGCAAACTCATATGCCTTCAACGAGAATTGATCCTGTTACAAAACTCAAAAGTACAGGACCATTAGTAACAGAATTTAATATTTTATGTGTTGATTTATTTCTAAAAACAGGTAAGCATGAATTTGTATATGCAAATGCCAATGATCTTAATCCACAAGCTAAATCCCCAAATCATTTACAACAAAATTACACTATTGATATCCTTACAAAAAAGGATAATTACAAAAGGCATCCATTACTAAAGCCTTGGTATGATAGTATTGATGAATGTATTAAAGTAACAAAACCTAAACCGAGAAATCTTGATGAATCGCAATTAGACAAAAGAAAGATTTGATATTTACACAAACGTGTATTACCTTTGCCACAAATGTGTAAATAATGAATTATGGAATTAGAACTTGATTTTGGACTAAATAAAACAGACAAACTTTTAAGAAAATTTGAAGAAATCCACAACTTCATATATGCTAATGATGGTTTGTCAACTCAGCAAACACTTGAAGAATTTATTAAGATATTATTTGTAAAAATACTTGACGAAAGAGAAAATGTAAAGTTATTTAAAATTAGTTTAGAAGAATTTGAGCTATTAAAAGATTCAAAAACAAATTGTAGTTTTTTATCTCGAATAGATAATTTATTTTCTAAAACAAAATCAGAGTATCCTGATCTATTTGATAAAGACGAAAAAATACGATTAAGTGAGACTTCTTTAAGTTTTATAGTTAATAAACTACAAAACATCTCATTAACAGATTCTTCATCAGATGTGAAGGGCTTAGCTTTTCAAAAATTTCTTTCTCACCAAGAAAAAGATGGAAGAGGTCAGTTTTTTACACCTGAGCCAATCATTGATTTTTGTGTTAAAATAATTCAACCCCATAAACACGAAACAATAATAGAT
Organism: Bacteroidales bacterium; assembly: GCA_016342645.1. Lineage (GTDB taxonomy): Bacteria > Bacteroidota > Bacteroidia > Bacteroidales > JAEINX01 > JAEINX01. Next base: position 7,703 of record JAEINX010000045.1, read on the forward strand.
CCTGCTTGTGGGAGTGGTGGCTTTTTGTTTTCCGCCCTAGAATATATTAAGAAGAATAATAAAGATTGTAATATTGATGATATTATTCAAACAAATATTTTTGGCTTGGATATTAATAAAAGTATAGCCAGGATAGCAAAAATGAAATTGATTCTTGAAGCAAATGTTTTAACAAATATACATAATACAAATTCCTTAAATGATATTGATGAGTTGAAATTAAAGTTTATAAATAATAATATCGTAAAAGGTTTTGATATTGTGTTGACAAACCCTCCTTTTGGCACGGCTGGAAAAATAACAAATAAGGCAATTCTTTCAAAATTTGAACTTGGTTATAAGTGGTTAAAAGAAAATCTTGATTATACAAAAACTAATAAATTGCAAAATTCTCAAACGGCCGAAATATTATTTATTGAACGCTCAATAGATTTATTAAAAGAAGGAGGTAGAATGGGAATTGTGTTGCCAAATGGTCATTTCGAGAATCCATCATTAGAGTATCTACGTTATTACATTAAAAAAAGATGTAAAATTTTGGCAATAGTAAATCTTCCACAAGAAACATTCATTCCTTATGGAACTGGGGTAAAAACATCATTATTGTTCCTTGAAAAAAACTCAGAAAATACAAATATTGAATATAAGGTTTTCTTTAGCAAAATCACAAAGCTTGGTTATCAGGGCAATAAAAACGGAAGCCCTATTTACAAAAAAGATAAATATGGAAACATTAAGAAAAACAGCTATAACCAACCTATACTTGATGAAAATTTCACAGCTACTATTGAGGATTTTTCTAATTATAAAAATCAGAAAGATATTGAAAATGAAAATTCTTATTTATTAAGTTATGATGAATTAAATGGCCGCTTCGATTATGATTTTTATTCACCTGAAACCAAACAGCTACTTAATAAAATAAATAATAATAATGCTAAAAAATTGTCAGATATAGTAGATATTATCAAAGTGAAAAGTAAATTATTATCCAATCCAAATGCTAAAGTAGAATATGTCGAGCTTTCAGATGTAAATACTCCATCATTCGAAATTATTAATTCGACTGAATATTTTGTTCATGAATTGCCTAGTAGGGCCTCGTATGAAATAAAGGCAGGTGATATAATTACAGCAATTGCAGGAAATTCAATTGGTTCAAGGAAACATGCTACGGCTTTAGTATCTGATGCTTATGATGGATCAATTTGTACAAATGGGTTTCGGGTTTTTCGTAATTTTAAAATTGATCCATATTATTTGTTGTTTTATTTTAAAACTGAGTTTTTTCTAAAACAAATCTATATTTTAAGAACAGGTGCTGCTATTCCAAATGTTTCGGATTTTGATTTGGGGAATATTTTAATTAGTTTACCTGATGAACAAATAATAAAAGCAATTGGTGAGAAAGTCCGCAAATCTTTTGAATTAAGAGAAAAATCCAAGATGGAATTAGAAAATATTAAATTAGAATTAACTTAATACTTCCAATTATCCTTTTTAATTCAACCTAATAAAATTATAAGTAATTGTTCCTTTTTGTGTTTCGGCGGCATTTGGATCGCTACTGAATTTTGCTCTTAAAGCAGCATTTCTGGCAAGATTTTGAAGTCCAAGGTCTGAAATATTCGTCCCTTTTGCTCCTGCTACAGCTTTTATAACTTTGCCTAATTTGTTTACCCAAATTGTTACAACAATTTTTCCCTGATCTTTTGAATTATATTCGGGTTTTGGCAGATGTTTGGCTGAGCGTCCCGAAAGACTAAATGAAATTCCACTTCCGGTTCCGCCTTTTCCATCGTAATTATTGGAGTTTTCTGTTCCGTTTACATTGCCCTGGTCGCCTCCTTTATAAGTTTTTCCTTCGCTTTCCCCTTTTGAGGAGGAATTATTTTTTCCCTTGTACAAAGCATTAGGATCAACAGTTGGTTCGGGAATGACCTCTTCAACTTCTTCAACGACTTCTTCTTCAGTAGTTTTTTCAACGATTTCTTCTTCAGGTTCCGATTTAATTTCTTTATCGTCAACCTTAGCTACTTCATTTTTTTCAGGTTTTTGAATTGCAGGAGTTTCTTCATCATCCTGGCTTATTATTTTTTCTTCAACTTTTTCTTTAACAATCTCTTTTTTGGTTTCCTGAACAGCTTTGGACTTTGGCTTAGGTTTCATAATACTTTTTTTTGGAGCTGAAGCCTGCACTTTTTGCACTATTCCTTTTCCTGTTTCGCTGCTCCCGATGTTTACTTCCACACCTTCTTCACCGGGAAGAGGCAAAGGCGTTGTTAATCCGAAAAAAATAAATACTATTAGAAGAATTGCGTGAAACACAATTGTTCCAATCAAACCATCCATTTTATATTTATTAAACTTCATTTTATTGGGGTTAAGCTTTAGGTTTTGTAGCAAGAATTACTTTATGCTTTGTATTATATTTGTTATTAATATTATTAACAGCATCAATCACATTTACAACATATTGTACAGGGACAGAGGCATCAGATCGTAAAACTACCGAAGCATCAATTTGTCCTGCAATTTGTTTGTCGATCTCATTTTCAAGTTCTTGTTCACTAACCTGTGTTTCGTTAACAAAATAATTAAAACTATTATTAATATAAATTGTAACACTTTGTTTTGCCATAGTTTTGCTGTTGCTGCTTGGCAATAATAATTTTATTGCATTAGGGCTAACAAGTGTGGAGGTAAGCATAAAAAATATTAATAGCAAAAACACTAAATCCGACATCGATGCGGTGCTAAATGCTATACTCCGTTTATTTCTGGTTTGAATTGCCATAATTAATTTTTATAAATGCTTATAGTCTATGATGCAGGCTCATGAAGTAAATCCATAAATTCGGTTGCCCGTGCTTCTAACTTATAAACAAGTTTTTCTATTCTTGCAACCAAAATATTATAACAGATATATGCCACAATCCCAACTATTAATCCGGCAACAGTAGTTACCATAGCCTGATAAATTCCGTTTGAAAGCAAAGCAATGTCAATATTATTTCCGGCCATAGACATATCGTAAAACGCTACTATCATTCCGATTACTGTACCCAAAAACCCAATCATGGGGCCTGCTCCGGCAATTGTAGCAAGAGTTGCAATATTTTTTTCAAGTCGTGAAACTTCAAGCTTCCCAACATTTTCGATGGCGGCATTTATATCGTTCAATGGCTTTCCAATTCGTGAAATGCCTTTTTCAATCATTCGTGCAATCGGGCTGGTGTTGCTTTTGCACAAAGTCATTGCAGGTTCAATTTGTCCGTTATGAATAAAATCCCGAATATTGTTCATAAAATTATTTTCCTCTTTTGAGGCTTTATTTATGATAAGAAAACGTTCAATAAAAATATAAACTGCTATAACTGAAAAAACTGCTAGAACTAACATAATCCAGCCACCTTTTTGAGCCATTTCCCAAATCGATAATTTTATTTCACCTGTTTGGTCATTAACTATTTGGTCAACTGCCAACGAAGTGTCATTAATAGCTTCCGTAACTTTGTTTGTGATTTGTAATAAGATTCCTGTTTGCATTTTTTAAAATTTATCAGTAAAATTAAGAGTATTAATGATTTTCATAAAAGACAGAATTCATTTTAACAATGATTTTTATTATAACTTAGAAATACAATATTTATTATTTATTCTTTGTTTTAAAAACATCTAAATTTCTAAATATTATTATTAAAAATCTTATTACTTTTGTCGATTAATTATAAATTTCAATTGAAATAATATGGAAATGTTTGTATTAATGGTAGTTGTATTCATTATTGGATATACAGCCATTGCATTAGAACATCCCTTAAAAGTTGATAAATCTGCTTCTGCATTGTTGACAGGAGTATTAACTTGGGTGATTTTAGTTTTTGGAGGTTATAAAATATTGAACCTCGGATTTAGTCCTTCCTGGGCACATTTTCAACATAGTACGGATTTGTTGGACTTTTCGAAAACGCATCCGGATGCAGGAATTCATGAAACAGTTTCTTATTTCATTACACATCACGAACTATATCATCATCTTGCAGAGATTGCAAGGATTTTATTCTTTTTGCTTGGAGCAATGACAATAGTTGAGATTGTTGATCAACATCAGGGTTTCAGGATTATAACGGACAAAATCAAAACTACGAAAAAGGTTAAATTATTATGGATACTGAGTTTTCTGACATTTTTTATGTCGGCGGCTCTTGATAATTTGACCACAACAATTGTTATGGTGGCTCTTTTGCGCAAGCTGATGGACGATCAAAAAACGCGATGGTTTTTTGCAAGCATGGTTGTATTGGCAGCAAATGCTGGTGGTGCTTGGTCACCAATTGGAGACGTTACAACAATAATGCTATGGATTGGAGGACAGGTTACTACAATCAACATTATCACAACTGTCATTGTTCCTAGTTTGGTAACTATGATCATTCCGGTTTTTATTCTTTCATTTACAATGAAAGGTAATGTGAAAAGGCCCAAACAAGACGAGGAACAATTAAAAGAATTTACAACACTGCGTGAGAGAAAAATTATGCTCATCTTAGGTGTTTCAGCATTGTTGTTCGTACCTGTTTTTAAAACCATTACGCATCTTGATCCATATATGGGAATGCTTTTCGGGCTTGGATTAATGTGGCTGACAACCGAAATTATGCACAGGCATAAAACCGATAGAGACAAACGTAGATTATCGGTTGTAGGTATTTTGTCGAAAGTTGATGTTCCGACAGTATTTTTCTTTCTCGGGATTCTGACTGCTGTTGCAAGTTTATCTTCCGGAGGCCAATTGCAACTACTTGCTTCTTATTTAGATGATAAGCTTGGAAATATTTATTTGATTAACCTTGCAATAGGATTATTATCGGCAGTTGTCGATAATGTTCCTTTGGTGGCCGGGGCAATGGGCATGTATCCGGTTGCTACTCCCGAATCAATTGAGGCCATGACTGCAAATCAACAGTTGTATGCAGGTTTCTTTGTTCAGGACGGACAATTTTGGGAATTTCTTGCATATTGCGCCGGAACAGGTGGAAGCATTTTAATTATCGGCTCGGCTGCCGGTGTTGCCGCAATGGGAATGGAAAGAATTGATTTTATTTGGTATTTGAAAAAAATCAGTTTATTAGCTTTAATAGGATATTTAGCAGGTGCTTTAGTCTATTACCTGCAAATGATGATTATTTAATGCTCGCAAGGAAACAGCATTAAAAAAATAGGAAAGCGGAAATCATTATTGATTATCCGCTTTTTTTATTTTTATTTTTTACAAAAGCACAAGATTTTAGTCTAAGAAGTGTCAAACGATAAATTTGATATGAATTGGAATAAAATGAAATGTAATCTCCTATATTTTTGCTACCATCTGCTACAACAAAAATCTACGAATCTTTTTTGAAAAATGAGCGATAAAGAACTTTTAGATAGAATTCGAAATAAAGATAAGGGTGCATTCAAACATCTTGTCGATAATTATAATTCTCTGGTATTGAACATATGCAATAGTTTTCTGCATAATTTTGAGGATTCACAAGATGTTAGCCAGGAAGTATTTATAGAAGTTTATAAATCAATTGATAAATTCAGGGGCGAATCGAAAATTTCAACATGGCTTTACCGAATTTCTGTGAATAAATCATTAAATCATATCAGAAAAAATAAGAGAAATGCAATTTTTAGAAGTTTTGAAACCATAATTAAAAGTCAAAAAAAAGAAACTGAAAATTTAGCAGAATCGAATGAAAGTGAAAACGATTTTGAGAATGACAAAAGAAGCCGGGTTTTATATGAAGCATTAGATTCATTGCCCCAAAATCAAAAAATTGCATTCAATTTAAGTAAGCTAAATAACATGAAATATAAAGAAATTTCTGAGGTTATGAATGTTTCAGTTTCATCGGTTGAATCGTTGATATTTAGAGCAAAAAAGAATTTGCAAAAAAAATTAATCAATATTTATAAAGAAAATTGAGAATGCTTCGCAAGTTTTTTCAATTAAACGTGTCCTAATCATAAAAGCATTAAAAAATGAAATGTTCGGAAGTACAAAAAAAAATTATTTTTTACATCGAAAAGGAGTTAAAAAAAACTTCAAGCAGTGAGATAGAAAGTCATCTCAACCAATGTATGAAATGCAATTTTATTTTTAATGAAATGAATAAAACTTATAGTATTCTGAATGATGTTAAGCAATTAAATCCCAATCCATTTTTTTATACACGATTGAACGAAAAGATAAAAGAGATTGAAAATAAAGAGAATAAAATAATTTTTCGGCCTTCTTTTGTTAGAATATTTCAACCAATAGCGGTCAGTTTTATTTTAATAATTAGCCTTGTTTTGGGTATTGTGATTGGCAATGAGTTTAACGAAAATTCAAATACTTTTGAAAATACAATCGCGTTCGACTCTCAAGTTTATTCGGACAATTTTTATTTGAATGAAATTGAGGGCGAATATTTTGAAAACTTTTTAATTAATGGCAAAAACGAATAAAATGAACTATTTTACAAAAAAAAGATTAGTAGTATTGTTAATAGGATTTCTATTAATAATAAATGTTGCCGCAATTTCTACGATAGTTTTTCATAGATATATGATTTCGGATCGTGTTTTGCAAAATAAAAAAATTGAGAATCCTGTAAGATTTATGAGAAAAGCACTTTCGTTAGATTCAGAACAAGAAAAAATATTCACAAATTTAAATTCCGATTATCAAAAAAATTCGTCAAAAACTCTCGAAAGTTTAAAAACAAAAAGAGTTGAAATGCTTAAAGAAATATCACTTCCTGATCCGAATATCGAAAAATTAGATGAAATTGCTGATGAAATTGGAGTTTTACATGCCGATTTAAAAAAACTTACGATAAATAATTTTTTAGATATGAAAGAAAATTGCACACCCGAGCAACAACAAAAATTAAAAAAAATGTATCGAAAAATTTTGATGGGAAGCGGCCATAAAGTAGATTCTATGGATAGAAAGTTCAAAAACAGGCCGGGAGAAGGAAAGGAAGATCGAAAACAAAGAAAAAGGTCATGGTAAAAAAATGAAATTAAATTAAATAAATTATAAATATTAAAAATTTTGAAAATGAAAAAAAAGTTAATTGCAGTAATGGTAGTAGCTACTCTTATTGCCGGAACAAACTCAAGTTTATTTGCACAGCAAGAACAAGGCAAACAAAAAATGGACAGAAAAGAATTTCGTAATCAGGAATTTGATGGAAATGGCCCAAGAATGATGTGTTATAATTTACCCGGGATTACTGAATCGCAAAAACAACAAATTAAGGATTTAAGAACAGCTAATTTAGGAACTCAAACCCAATTGAGAAACCGCTTGGCAGAAAAACGTGCACATTTAAATACTCTTCAAGCGGCAGATGAGGTTGATATGAAAGCCATTAACCTAACAATTGATGAAATGTCGGCATTGCGTACAACAATTCAAAAAAACAGTGTTGCTTTAAATCAGGAAATAAGAAAACTTTTAACCGATGAACAAAAAACAATTTATGATGCACGAAAAGGGAAAAGAAAAAGTGGCCATAATAATCATGGAAAACAAATGATGAAAGATGGCAAAAAAAACAAGCGAAATTGGTAAAATCACCCAATTTTACTTTTGTCATATTCTATGATAACGAACAAAGAAAAATGGCCAAAAAAAGTTTTATTGACTTTTTTTGGCCATTTTTTTAAGTTTCAATTTTTTGAAATCAAAAGTATTACTCAACCTTAAATTTCCTGCTTGCTAAAACAGTCCCTTTTTCTGACACAACATCAACACGCCATTGCCCAGTAGCAAATGGGACTATTTTTTTTGAACTCCAAGTTCGCCATGTTTTGGCTTTTATGGCAAGTTTAATATTTGCCATTTCTTCGTCTTTGTAATACCAAACCTGAGAAATATTACAAGTATCGCTAGCTCCCGTAACATTTGAGAAACAGAATAATTTCCCAACATCTTTCGAAAAAGTAGAATCTACTCCAACGGGCTGGTGGTCTTCAATAGAAGTACAGATTACTAACTTTTTAATAATTAAATTATTTGATTCCTGTGCCTGAAGTAAGGAAACGAAAAACATTGATAAAAGAAAAATTAATGTTACTTTTTTCATAGTGAATATTTTTAAAGATTAATTATTTTGTGAAAATACAAAAATTTTTAAACAAAAAACAATGCAACTCCTATTACACTAATTATTGCTCCAACCACTTCTTTTATACTTACTTTTTGTTTAAATAAAATAATTGCAGGCGGAATAATCAAAATTGGTACAATGGCCATAATTGTCGAGGCAATCCCCGTACCTGTGTGTTGAACAGCGTAAAGTGATAAAGAAACACCTAAAAACGGTCCAAAAAAAGAACCGATTGAAATGCCTGTCATTCCTTTACGACTTTTTAACGCAGAACGAATTAAGGATGTTTTTCTAAGCAAAACAATAATAATTGCAAAGCCAATCATCCCTGTAATTATTCTAATGTGAGTCGCTGCAAAAGCATCATATGACTTCATTCCATATTTGCTTAAAACAAGCCCGACAGCCTGCCCGACTGCACCAAAAATAGCAAATACTACACCTTTAACCGAATAATTGAATTTCATTTTATTATTCAGGCTTGGCCTGTTAAGAATCGCTATGGCTATGCCGGAAACAGTTAATGTCATTCCGAAAATATGTTTAGCTGACATTGTTTCACCGAGCAAAAACCAACCGATTAAAGCTGTAATAGGCGGAACCAAAGTCATTATTAGCATTGAAATTCTTGAGCCGATAATTGCAAATGAGCTAAAGAGAAAATAATCGCCAAATACAAAGCCAATCAATCCCGAAAGTGATAACCATAACCATGCATGTAAATCTGCATCCAAAGGAAGAATCATCCCTCTATAGAAATAGGAAAAAATTGCAAGAAGAATAAAAGCAAAAAACAATCTAATCATGTTAACAGATAATGAACCAACTCTTTTACTCGCTGATTCAAAAGATAATGCCGTTATTGTCCAAAAAATTGCCACCAATAAAGCGGCAAATTCACCTATTTGTGATGAAACATCCATCATTCTCTTTTAATAATTAAAGAATGCGTAAAAATAGATTAAATTATTTTCAAAATTTGATTATCAAAATAAATTAAAAATATTTATGTTGCATATAAATGATTCTTAGATGAAAGTAAATATATTTTTTAAAATCAATGTTGAAAAAAAATCAAATATTTAAAAATATTTATAACTTAGCAGCATAATTTTAATAAAAAATAATATTCTAAAAATAAATAAAATGAAGAAAGTTGATTGGAGTAATTTACCGTTTGGTTATTTTAAAACCAATTATAATGTTAGGAGTTATTGGAGAAACGGTTCATGGGGAAGGCTTGAAATTACCTCTTCAGAATATATAAATATGCATATTGCCGCAACTTGTTTACACTACGGGCAACAAGCATTCGAAGGGATGAAAGCATTTAGAGGCAAAGATGGGCAAATTAGAGTTTTCAGATGGGAGGAAAATGCAAAACGCATGCGTTCCTCAGCTCGCGGAATAATGATGGCTGAAGTACCCGATGAATTATTCTTAAAAGCAATAACCGAAGTTGTTAAACTCAACGAAGATCATATTCCTCCGTTTGGCACCGGAGCAGCCTTATATTTAAGGCCATTACTTTTAGGTACAGGAGCTGAAGTTGGGGTAAAACCTGCTGATGAATATATGTTTATGGTATTTGTCGGGCCGGTTGGGCCTTATTTTAAAGAAGGCTTCAAACCTGTTTCCATCCAATTGGTTCGTGATTTCGACAGAGCTGCACCTCAGGGAACGGGACATATAAAAGTTGGCGGCAATTATGCTGCAAGTTTACAACCTGGTGTCCGTGCGAAAAAAGAAGGTTTTGCTTCGGTTTTATTCCTCGATGCAAAAGAGAATAAATACATCGACGAAGCTGGGCCGGCAAACTTTTTTGGAATCAAAGGAAACACTTATGTTACCCCCGATTCTAAAACAATTTTACCTTCAATTACAAATATGAGTTTAAGAGTTTTGGCAAAGGATTTGGGAATGAAAGTTGAAAAAAGAAATGTGCCTGTTGAAGAATTATCGGAATTTGATGAAGTTGGTGCTTGCGGAACCGCTGCTGTGATTTCTCCAATCAAAGAAATTGTTGACAGAGAACATAAGAAAGTATATGAGTTTTGTAAAGACGGAGTTGCCGGACCGGTTTCTACTAAATTATATGATAAACTGAAAGCAATTCAAGAAGGTGAAGAAGCTGATATTCACAATTGGAACACCATTATTGAGTAAATGAGTGAATGATAGAATGCTAAAATGATAGAATAAAAAAATAGTTTTTGAATCAGAATTTAAGCATTCTATCATTTTAGCATTCAGGCATTCTTCCTTTCAAGAATTTCCTGCATTTGTTCTTTCAATTCCATTGCTTTTTCTCTGGCTTTTTCGGCAAAATCAATTTTATCGGAGGCAAAAATTATCCCTCGAGAAGAATTTACTAGTAAACCACAGTTTTCGTTTAAGCCATATTTTGCTACTTCTTCTAAGCTTCCGCCCTGTGCTCCTACTCCGGGAATTAACAGAAAATGATTTGGAATAATCTTTCTGATTTCAGTAAGCATTTCTGCTTTTGTGGCTCCAACCACATACATCATATTTCCCTCATTTCCCCAATCCAATGATTTTTTAATCACTTTTTGATATAAATTTTCATTATCAGGAAGGCTTTCCAAAAACTGAAAATCAAAAGCCCCTTTGTTAGAAGTTAAAGCCAAAAGAATCACCCATTTGTTTTTATAAGCTAAAAAAGAAGCAACAGAATCCTCTCCCATGTAAGGTGCAACCGTTAAAGCATCGAAATCAAGGCCGGGGAATTCAGGATCAAGAAAAGCTTTAGCATATTGCTTAGACGTATTTCCAATATCTCCTCGCTTTGCATCAGCTATCGAAAAGATGCTATCCTTAAATTTATGCAGATATTTTATTGATTTCTCAAAACTCTCCCAACCCCTCAACCCACGGCTTTCGTAAAATGCAAGGTTAGGTTTATAAGCTACACAAATATCGTGAGTTGCATCAATAATTTGTTTATTAAATTCAAAAACCGGATCATCAAACTTCAAAAGATGTTGAGGTATTTTTTCTTGATCGCTATCAAGGCCAATGCAAAGAAATGATTTTTTTTCTTTTATTATATTAACTAATTCTTGTTTATTCATTGTGATTTTGTGTTTCTATCTTCTTTATGTTTCGATTTATTGTTTTCTTGTAACGGTTCCATATGAATTGTAGTTTCAAAATTCATTTTCTTTTTTATTGCGATTTCAATCTTTGAGGCAATATTATGAGCTTCAAGAATAGAAATATTTTGTGGAAGCATAATATGAAATGTCAACTCCTGATGTTTACCATAATCGTGAATATGAATATGGTGTGGATGTGAATCAAAGGGTGAAACTTCATTACAAATTTGTTTTATTTTCAAAACATCTTTATCCGAAGGCGTTTCGCCAAGCAATGAGCTAATTGCTTCTTTTATGGCGTTAAAAGCAGCCCAGGCAATTATTGAAGCTACAATAATACCAAGAACCCCATCTATCCACCAAAAATATTTCCCAAGAAAAATCCCAACAAGTATAATCACGGATGAAATTGCATCGCTCCGATGATGCCAGGCATCTGCTTTCAGTGATTTCGATTTGATTTTTTTACCGGACCAAAATGCAAACTGTGCTAAAGCTTCTTTAAAAAGTATGGAAATTATTGTTACAACTATCGCTATGGTTCCGTAAGAAGCCTTTTCGTGTTCGGATAATCTGTTTATTGACTCCACAAAAAATTCAAATGCAATCAATGCCAAAAAAACTCCAATGATAAATGCAGCAATAATTTCCGCCCTCCCATGACCGAAAGGATGTTTTTTATCTGGTGGTTTTTGAGCTGTTTTAAATCCAATCAATACAATTATCGAAGTAATTGAATCAGATAAAGTATGCCAGGCATCAGCAATTATTGCTACCGAACCTGATACTACACCTGCCCAGTATTTTATAGCAAAAAGAAAAATATTAACCCCAATCGACAACCATCCTTCAAAATAGGCAAAAAAATTAGGACCTCTTTTTTTCACTTTATTTTTCATTTTAGGTGGTAAAAATAAGAAAAATACTTAGTAATCACCCATAGTATTAAACAATAATACAAAAAATGGCTATATTGATATATGGTTAAATTGTTTATATTCAGCAGGTAGGTTAGGCTAATTGTAAGTTCAGCTTTATTGAAAGCATTTTCTTTCAAAAGAATACGATTTCCTTATTTAGAAATAAAATTGTCGATTTGCTTATGTGAAACTACAAAATCTACCACATGACAATGACCAATTTATTAATCTAATAAAACCTCCAAAAAAAAGTGAAAAGCCATTTCATGGGTGAATTTCATAAACGAAAAAATTAGCGATCACACATTGTATTTAACTATCACATTGTTATTTCATAACCATTTAACAATATAACCATAAAACAATATAACAATCTATCTTATATCTTCTTTAAGCCTTTCGGCATTTTCGGCTAATTGTAATTGGTCGATAAGTTCTTGAATATCTCCATCAACGATAGCAGGAAGATTATAAAGTGTCAGATGAATTCTATGATCGGTAACTCTTCCCTGAGGCCAATTATAAGTCCTGATTTTTGCAGAGCGATCGCCGGTTGACACCATAGTTTTTCTTTTTGAAGAAACTTCTTCAAGATATTTTTTATACTCAATTTCGTAAATCCTTGTTCTGAGTACAGCCATTGCTTTTGCCAAATTTTTGATCTGAGATTTTTGATCTTGGCATGTTGCAACAATTCCGGTAGGAACATGAGTTAGTCTTACGGCTGAATAGGTTGTGTTTACCGATTGCCCTCCCGGTCCTGACGAACAAAACGTTTCCTTTTTAATATCGGCTTGTTTCAGGTCAATATCAAATTCATCGGCTTCAGGCAAAACAACTACCGAGGCAGCCGAAGTATGAACACGACCCTGAGTTTCGGTTTTTGGTACCCGTTGCACGCGATGAACTCCCGACTCATATTTAAGTTGTCCGTAAACATTATCACCTTTAACATTAAATATTATTTCCTTAAATCCTCCAACCGTACCCTCTGTTTCATCAACAAGCTCGGCTTTCCAATTCTTAGTTTCACAGAATTTCATATACATTCTGAAAAGGTCGCCGGCGAAAATACTTGCTTCATCCCCTCCTGTTCCGGCTCTTATCTCAACAATTGCATTCTTACTGTCCTGTGGATCGGCAGGAATAAGCATTAGCCTAATTTCCTCTTCAAGTTGTTCTTTTTCTTTTGTTAAAGAATTAAGTTCTTCCTTTGCCATCATTCTGAATTCTTCATCTTTTTCACTTTTAAGAATTTCCTTGGTTGATTTTAAATTATCAATAATATTTGTATATTTTCGATAACCATTAATTATCGGCTGTAATTCCTTAAAATCCTTGCTCAATTTTATATATCGTTTCATATCCGAAACAACTTCAGGATCATTAATTTGCTCACCAATATCTTTCCAGCGATTATATATTTTCTCTAATTTTTCTAACATTTTATCTGTAAATTTTCAGGCCGCAAAGGTATAATAATTTCAGAACTCTTAACTTATTATTATTCAAATAATGGAACTATGTTTTCAATTACCAAAGGAATTTTCTTAAAGGCCATTCCATTTCCTTCGTTATAATCTGATGATGTCATTACTAAAATTAGGTTCAAGTCTTTTACAATAAAAATGTATTGACCTCCAAAGCCTAAAGCTAAAAACATTTCATGTTCATTTGATTCTTCATCAGATTCTTTCCACCATGATTTATTTATTTTCGATCTATGCCACCACTGATAACCATAATTAAAAAAATCACTTTCGGCAACATGCGGTTTTGTCGAGATATCGATCCATTCTTTTGGAACGATTTGTTCACCATTCCAATAACCGTCATTTAAGACCAGCAAACCGATTTTAGCCATATCTCTTGGATACAAATGAAGACCATTGTGACATTGAAGCACACCATTTTCTTTTTCCCAATGAAATTCCGATATACCCAGCCTGTTAAAAAGAACGTCTTTTGCAAATTCATCAGCCTGCTTGTTTTCAAGAGTATATATTATAGCACCGAGAAGATTTGTACAATTATTATTGTATTTAAATTTCTCCCCAGGAGTGGATTCTAATGGCTGACTGATCATTTGTTTCACCAAGTCGTCAGGATCATGTATCTCAAAATCATCTTCCTCCTGAAATCCGGCAGTCATCGTTAAAACATGTTTAAGTGTAATTTGTCTCTTTTCTGCAGTTTTTAATGAATCATATTGTGGGAAAAAATTAAAAAACGGTTGATCGACATTATTATTTTTATGGCGTTCTAATGTTATACCCAACAACAAAGAAATTATACTTTTAGTGCATGAATTAATTTTATGCAGTTGATTTCTATCGTAGCCATAAAAATACTCTTCGTGTATAAGCTTTTGGTCTTTGATAATTAACAAAGATTCAAGTCGACCGAATTTCTGCTTAATGATTCTTTCAATCAAATTGTAAAATGCAGTTGAATCTTTTACAAATTCAAATATTGAAGCTGTTTGCAGTTGATCATTACACTTTTCAGGCTGATGATAAGTATATTTAATACTTCCATTCGGGCCGGGAGGGTACGGAATAAATAATCTGTTTACATCAATATCTTCATCACGAATAAAATCAAGTTTATTGGTATCAGAAGGGTCTCCTCCGCAAGCAATTCCCTGAATAATCCCTTTCGTCATATCAACGACTCCCTTATAAATACCTTCCTCATCATAACCAACCACCAATTGATTAATAGAATCTATGAATTGAACACTGTTAAACTCCCAATAATCGTAAAAACGCTTATCCCAAAGAAAACAGCCTTGTACTGATAGCTTACCAAAAGCATCACCACTTACTTGAATTATAGGCTCAAGTGTACCATGTGGATATTTTATTGCTGTCTCTGGTGTAACTCTCCATAATCCATCAATTGAAACATATTCAGTTTTATCTACATCTGTTTGAGGTATATTCCTGATCTTTGGTTCATGATTGCAACTGAATAATAATAAAATTAGGGTTGGTAATATAAAAATCTTTGATAATTTTATATGATTATTTTTTAAAAAACTTCTAATTTCTTTATTCCATTTCATTAAAAAAAAACCTAATACATGATAAAATTAATTTTCAACAAAGTAACAAAAAACACTTCATATTACCAAAAAAACTATCATTATGAATTCTCAAATCTATGCCTTAGTGAAATTGCCTTAGTGCTCCTTTGTGGTTAATTTATTTTTCAAACTAAATCCAGTTTACATTATTCTATCATTCATGCATTCTTCCATTCATTCTTCCACCCTCAATCCATCTTAATTATCTGCGATGCACCCGTAAGGATTTGACTTTTTATAACTCCATCACCTTTATAATAAAGTATGCTTGCACCCGAAGCAATAATATCCATTTCTTCAGTAATGGTTAAGTAAGTATTGCTTGCTCCCGAAAGATTCAGATTTAAATACTTAACAATAAAGTCGTAGTTTTTAATACTGCTTGCACCCTCTGCTATAACATAAAACGAATTCGTACTGCCGCTTATTTCTATTTCAGTAGCACCAATTAATAATGCATCAACTTGATTAACTTCCATTTTACCTCCAAAATAACATGCCCCAATTAATTCAATTCTCACATCATCGGCAATTAATTTATTCTGTAAAATAATAGATACAGCCCCCGTAGCATAATACTCGCTAACTTCTTTTGTCGTAATATTTGCAATCAAGGTGGCGTTTCCATCGATCTCAACATTATCTTGAAAACTAATTAATAAAGTGTTTGAATTTTTCCCGACATTGATGTATTGATGCAAATTTTCGTTGGCTCGAATCTCAATCTTTTCTTCATTTTCCGAAAATGTAAGATTTACCTCGAAAGCATTTTCAATATCAATAATATTATAATCGGTAAATGAAAATTCTTGTTTAGTTATATTTCCTGATGGTGAAATTTTTTTTTCATCTTTTTTACAAGAGTTAAATATTAAACTCAAGCTAAACAGAAAAAGGAGAATTGTTGTTGCTTTTGTTTTCATAACATTTTTTTGTCAAAAATACGAAGGTTTTAACAAATTTAAAAATGAATCGAAACACTGCTTAAAGTTTATAAGAAATACTTATTTTTGTGAACTAATATTTATTAAAACAGAAAATCTAAAATATTGATCTATGTTTTCCGTTTTTGAACATTAATTTTATGACAATAAAGCAATAAATGTCGAAAAAAACAAATCAGCTTAAAACAAATTCTTTAAAAAAGGAAAAAACCGTCAAAAAAAAGAAAACTAAAAAAGAATCAGGACAATCGTTTTTTGGTTTTTTCAAAAGTCCTAAATTCTTAAAAATAACCGGTTTCTTTTTGATTGTTTTGTCAATATATTTGCTAATCGGCTTCATTTCATATTTTTTTACATGGTGGAAAGATTTTGATAAAATATCTTCTTTATCATTTGGCGAAATCACAAGTGAGGTAAAAATTTATAACTGGACAGGTTATCTCGGAGCATATATTTCAAATTTCTTTATAAAGGAACTATTTGGAGCTTCTTCCTTATTTTTTGTATTATTATTTTTTATCTCCGGATTTAAGCTTCTTACAAAAATTGCAATATTTCCGATTGGAAAATCATTCAGATATTCATTTCTCGGTATAATTTGGTTCTCGCTTGCATTTTCATTTATTTTTAAAAGCTCGAATTATTTTATTTTTGGAGGAATGTTTGGTTACCAATCAAACATTTTTCTTCATCAATATATCGGGAATATAGGTATTGGCTTTCTTCTGCTTTTTGTTTTAATTAGCTTTATGATTATTGTTTTTAATTTTTCCTTAAATTTTAATTTTAAGAAGAAAGAAAAAGATGATTATGAAGATGATTCTTTTTCCGTAAAAAATAGAGAAAAAAACGACCGATACAATACTGTTGAATATTCGATTTCGGAAGAAGATGGCATAAATGTATCAATTGAAAATGAGGATAAAAAAGAAACAAATAATACTCCCGAATTTGAAGATATTAATTTAGATTTTGAAAAAAAAGCAAATAAAAATAATGAAATCAATGACGATTCGGAAATCGAATTAGAAATCGAAAATCCCCAACCCGAAAAAGAAAAAAAAGAAAACAGAAAAAACGTTGTTGAACATCAGACTTTAGATACAGAATATGATCCGACTCTTGATTTGGCAGATTATCGGTTTCCGGGCTTAGACCTTCTTGATGACTATGATACGGGTGAGATTGGTGTTCAAAAAGAAGAACTTGAAGCCAACAAAGACAGGATTGTTGAAACCTTACTGAACTATGCAATAAAAATAGATAAAATAAGGGCTACAATCGGGCCAACGGTAACACTTTACGAAATTGTTCCCGCACCGGGTATTCGTATTTCAAAAATCAAAAACCTTGAAGATGACATAGCTTTAAGCCTTGCTGCGATGGGTATTCGAATCATAGCACCAATTCCCGGCAAAGGCACAATTGGTATTGAAGTTCCCAATCGTAAACCCGAAATAGTTTCCATAAAATCAATTCTTTCTTCGAGAAAATTCATGGAAACTAAATATGAATTGCCTTTTGGCCTTGGAAAAACCATCTCTAACGAAAGCTTTGTTGCCGACCTCACAAAAATGCCGCATATTTTAATGGCCGGTGCTACCGGACAAGGTAAATCGGTTGGTTTAAACGCCATCATTACTTCTCTTTTGTATAAGAAACATCCTGCTCAACTAAAATTTATTTTAATTGACCCTAAAAAGGTTGAATTGACTTTACTCACAAGAATTGAAAGGCATTTTTTAGCCCAACTACCCGATGCCGAGGAAGCTATTGTTACTGATACCAGAGTTGTGGTTCGTACATTAAATTCTCTCGGAATTGAAATGGATAATCGCTACGATCTTCTTAAGGATGCTCAAGTTAGAAACATTAAAGAATATAATACAAAATTCATCGCCAGAAAACTAAATCCTGAACAAGGCCATCGTTTTTTGCCTTATATTGTTTTAGTAATTGATGAATTTGCCGACTTAATTATGATGGCCGGTAAAGAGATTGAAATCCCGATAGCCCGTTTGGCACAGTTGGCTCGAGCTATTGGTATCCACCTGATTATTGCAACCCAGCGACCATCCGTAAACATAATAACAGGAACCATTAAAGCCAATTTCCCTGCTCGAATTGCTTTTAGGGTGATTTCAAAAATCGACTCTCGTACAATACTTGACAGTGGAGGGGCCGATCAATTGATAGGAAGAGGTGATATGTTACTCTCAACAGGTAACGATCTTGTTCGTTTACAATGTGCCTATGTTGATACACCAGAAATTGAAAGAATTACTGATTTTATCGGACAGCAAAGAGCTTATCCGCTTCCCTATTATTTACCTGATTGCCCTGATGAAGAAAGTATTTCCAGTGCTGATTTCGATCCAAATGAAAGAGATGAGCTTTTTGAGGATGCTGCAAGGATTATTGTTTTAAACCAACAAGGATCTACTTCATTATTACAAAGAAAATTAAAACTCGGATATAACAGAGCAGGAAGAATTATTGATCAATTGGAAGCTGCTGGAATTGTCGGGTCATTCGAAGGAAGCAAAGCCCGTGAAGTGAAAGTTGCTAATGAATTTGCTTTAGAACAATTTTTGAAAGATTTACAATAATGTACAATTAGAAAAACTAAGCATTACACAAACACAATTAAGAGGATAAAAAATCTATAAAAACAGATTCATCATGAGAAAATTCTTTATTTTAATTTTAACATTGTCTTTCACAATTGGCATTTACGCCCAAAAAGATAAAAAAGCTACAACAATACTCGAAGAACTAAGCAAGAAAACCGAATCATATAAAACATTAGAAGTTGAGTTTTTATATATGATGGATAATGATGAATCTGATATTCATGAATCATATAAAGGCGAATTATTAGTCGAAGGCGATAAATACCGCTTAAATGTTGCCGGACAACTTGTTATTTCCAATGGCGAAACCATCTGGACTTATATTGAAGATGCCGAAGAAGTTCAGATAAATTCAATTGAAGAAGGTGAAGAAGTTTTTACACCAACAAATTTATTGGATTCTTATACCGAAAACTATAAATCCAAGCTCATTGGAGAGGAAAATAGAGATGGAAAGAATGTTCAAATAATAGAGTTAATCCCTTATAAAAAGAAAAATTATTCTAAGGTTGAACTTATTATCGACAAGGATGAAAATCACATAATAAGTTTTTCAATATTTGACAATAATAACAGTATTTACACCTATTTGATAACTAAATTTATTCCGGATGTTCCTTTGAATGGAAATGAATTTGTTTTTAACTCCGAAGATTATCAGGATGTTGAAATAATTGATATGAGATGATTATTTATTATCAGATCTTTAAAAATTTAAAATTCTGAAATTAAACTTCTTTATTATCTTTACATCTAATTTTGTTCTTTTGTACTAAGTGATATTTTATTGTTGAAAAATAAATGAGGGAATTTCAGAAAAAAAAACCAAATGGAATATCTGATAATGAAATTCTAATTCTTTTTAGAGATAAAAATTCGAAAAACTACGCCTTCGATTTACTTTGTAGAAAATACCAGCAACAAATATATTTTCACATTAGGCGAATGCTTATTGATCACGATGATAGTAACGATGTAACGCAAGATGTTTTTATAAAAATATGGAAAAATCTTGACAAATTCCGTGAGGATTCCAATTTGTTTACTTGGATTTATCGAATTGCCACAAACGAAACATTCAGTTTTCTGAGAAAAAAAAGAACGAAATTATTTGTTCCAATGGTCGATGTTGAAAAAAATCTCACTAATTCACTTACTTCGGATTCATTTTTCGATGGCGATGAAATTCAAATGAAATTGCAAAAAGCTATCTTAAAATTACCTACCAAACAAAGAACTGTTTTCAATATGAGATATTTTGAAGAAATGCCATATTTAGAAATGTCTGAAATCCTTGGTACTTCGGTGGGAGCTTTAAAGGCTTCATATCATATTGCAGTAAAGAAAATTGAAAATATTTTAACAAATGATTAAACTTTTTTAAATTAAATTATTCAAATATAAAATGAATAGTAAAAAAGATAAATACGACCTTGATACTAAAGCTGAATTAGATAATATTTCCGGAAAATTATCGGGATTGAATAAAAACAATCCTTTTTCAACTCCGAAAGATTATTTTGATGAACTTCCTCAAAAAATAAAAGAAGGTTGTTTTGCAGATGACAGAAAGCCTTTTCTAAACATGGTTTTTAAGAGTATTTTTCAACCAAAATATGCAATCGGATTTTCAATATTATTTATTGCCATTCTTAGTGTTGCGATCATATTTTCAAATAATGATCATAACTCTTCAAATAATGAATTTTCAGAAATTTCATGGGAAGATATTCTAAATGCTGACCCGTTTTTTTTCGCTGATTACTCAGAATCTGAACTCATCACAACACTTGTCAGCCAAACAAACGAAGACCTGAATTTGCTTACTCCTTCTTCCGAAGAAAATGTTTATGAAGAAGATTTAATTGAATTTTTATCAAATGAAGATTACGAAATAGAAATTTTATATAATTTATAATATCATGAAAAGAAAAATAAAATATGTTTTGATAAGTAAAATACTTGCAATATTTCTGATGATTCTTTTTAGTATCAATTGCTTTGCACAAGTTAGAGGCGAAAAACAGAAATTCAGAGATAATATGAGGCAAAAAATTGAAGCCCAAAAAGTTGCATTTATTACGAATAAGCTGGATTTAACACCGGAAGAAGCTCAAAGTTTTTGGCCTTTATATAATGAATATGAAATAAAAAGGAAAAGCATTCAAAAAGAATTAGTTGACGGCCCTCCTCCCCCAACTGAGAAAATCTGGCAAATGTCTGATAAAGAAGCCGAACAAATGATTCAAGATCATTTCGTTAAAGGACAAGCAATGCTTGATTTCAAAATTGAATTTTATGAGAAAATTAAAAATGTAATTTCGGTAAAAAAAATCCTTATTCTTTTTGAAGCTGAAAAAGAGTTTAAAAGAATACTATTTGAAAAAATTGAAGAGCATCGTAATCCGAGGAAAAATCCAAGAAAAGAAGGTTGGTAAATAATTTAGTCAAAAGGATTCTTGTTTTTTGTTCTTTCAAATTAGTTTTTATTTTCTTTTTTTAAAGTAAAAAAATTGTAAAAAACATATTAATTTAACGTTTTTTGCGTTGAAAAATATACTTTGCTGTTTTATTAATTAAACAAAATTAAATATGGCAGAAATTTTTTTACTTTTTAAAAAAAAGACCTTTTTCATAATTATAATTTCACTTTTTTTTCTGCTTAACTCATGCTCTGTCGAATATAAAATTGCAAAAGAGTTTACTGAGACCTCAAATAATATCTCACTTCTTGTTTTTTCGCCTGATTATATTTTCAAAAATAATTTGAAAACTTATGAATATTCATATTATGACTCACTTTCCGGTGATGAATTAGATTCCGCATTATTTTATAATAGTCTTTTTCTTCAAAATTTAAATGATTCAATATTTTTTGAAAATTATATGAACAATTTATACCTTGGGCTTTCAAGATATGGAATTAAAGTTTTCCCGGAATCGATGCTTGACTCATTTTTATTGATTCAAACGGATGCCTATATTTTGAATGTTGCTCAAATTGAATTAGAAGAATATGTAATGCCTTATACGGCTGAGGAATATTTTGGGGAATATTTATATTCTGAAACCATCTACTTAAATGCTGTAAATATTAATTCTTGGTTTGAAATTACTAAAGTTAATTCCAATGAAAACGAAAAAAAAGTTTTTTATGCCTCACATTTGGTTTTTGATGATATGAGTGGGAATTTTTCACAAAACATTTTTACGGGTGAAGTTTCATTTTCCTATATTATTGATCCAATGACCGAAAATGACATTTATGAATTAAGTGCCTTGCTTGGAACAAAATATGCCGGCTATACTTTCGATTATTTCTTAAATAATTATATAATTAAACATTTGCCGGAAAATTATCATTCGGATAAACGCCTTCATTACAATCCATACATAAAAACATTTACTCCTTCTAATGATGATTGTTTCATTGAAATGTAAATTGATTTTTTGAGGTCTGTTATTACGGTTTGTACTAATTCTTTATAATTTTGTTGAAAACTTTTTATTATTTTATTTGGATTTGTCAAATACCAGTTAACTTTGGAATATTATTGAGTTTAATAATGTTTTTTCTACGCTTGATATTACGATGAATAAGTGGTTTGAAATGTGAGAATA